>JAGVHP010000013.1 GCA_020056515.1 Candidatus Shapirobacteria bacterium | reverse complement strand
TAATTGGTTAATAGCTAACCAATTAGTCTGACTTATGGTTTCCTAAAAGGGGACATTTCTACTTTGGAGAAAAGTGACATTTTCACTTTGGGCTAACACAGGGAAAGTGGTAGTAGATAAAAGCCTAAAATCACGATAGAATACAGGGCATGGCGGTGTCTTTGGATTTCTCCCAAATAAAGCAAAAGCTTTTGGCTCAGGCTAAAAAGCTAAAATACTTGACAAACGAGGAGATCTTGGCGTTGGTACCGGAGCCGGAAAAATGCATTGAACAACTGGACCTGCTTTTTGATTATCTCTTTGAAAAGGGAGTGGATGTTTTTGATAAAGTGGAGTCAAAAGAGGCACTGGAAATTGAAAAAGCCAAGGTAACAAATGCTGATTTGATGGCTCTGCTGTCCCAGAAAAACAGTGTGGATTCGGTGCGGATGTATCTTAAGGAAATCGGAAAAGTGGATCTCATTAATTTTGAAAAAGAAGTGGAGTTGGCCAAATCGATTGAAAAAGGATCAAAAATTGCCCGAGCGGATCTGATCAATGCTAATTTACGGCTGGTAGTGTCAATTGCCAAAAAGTATATCGGCCGGGGTCTGACCTTTTTGGATTTGGTGCAGGAGGGAAATCAGGGCTTAATGCGGGCAGTGGAAAAATTTGACTGGAAGAGAGGTTTTAAATTTTCGACATACGCTACCTGGTGGATTAGACAGGCGATAACCCGAGCCATTGCCGATCAGGCTAAAACCATTCGGATTCCGGTGCACATGGTGGAAACAATTAATAAGGTTTATAAAGCCACCCGGGCCTTAACCCAGAGACTGGGACGGGAGCCGACAATTGAAGAAATTGCGGGAGAAGTGGAAGTGACTGTCGAAAAAGTCGAGGAAATTTACCGGATATCACAGGACACGACATCGCTGGCTACTCCCGTTGGCGACGATGAGGATTCATTTTTGGGAGATTTTATTGAAGATACCACTCAACCCAGCCCTTACGATGAGACCTCCAAAGAATTGTTAAGGGAGTCAATTGAAGAAGTGTTGGGAAGTTTGGATGAGAGAGAGTCGAAAGTGCTGTCGCTGCGGTTTGGCCTGATGGGAGAAACACCAAAAACCCTGGAAGAAGTAGGTAAAATTTTTAATGTCACCCGGGAAAGAATCCGACAAATTGAGGCTAAAGCCCTGCGGAAACTTCGCCACCCGAGCCGTCGTAAAAAATTGCAGGATTATTTGGAATAAAATATTTTAGATTTTTTTTAAAACTACCAGAACCTCTTGGGGGGTGTCGACGACGGTGACAACATTTTTCTCAATGTTTTCGTAGTTCATAGATTTTTGAAGAGTGGCTACAACTTCCCGCCATTCAGGACCGACAAAGATAAGAGGTTCGTGATAACCGTAATCAAATTTGGCAATTTCCCAAACCAAACCAACCTCGGAGAGAGTGCCGGTTCCGCCCTTAAATATAATGAAAGCATCGGCAATTTCCATGAGTTTGTTCATCCGGGCCTGATAGTCGTGGGTAACAATAACTTCATCGGCCAGAGATAAATTTTTTGGGTCAATACCTTCGTAATTGCCGGGATTGTCGGGGGGATCAATGACGATAATTTCTACCCGGCCGCCAGCTGCTTTGGCGCCTAAAGTAGCCGCTTCCATAATACCGGTGCCGCCGCCATTGATGACAATATAGCCGGAGGCGGCTAATAATTTGGCGGTAGCGAAGGCGTTTTGATAAGCCGGGTCGGTAGACAGAAGATCTGAACCACCGAAAATGGCAATTTTTTTAATAGTTTTAGTGGTAGGTTGCATAGGTCAAAATCCCTCTCCCCCTTCGGGGGTTTCTCCCTTTGAAGAAAGGGAGATTAACTCAAGATAATGCTGGCCGGAATAAATAATATCAACTCCGGCATCAATAAGCCGGGGCAGATTGTCAGGGGTGGCTCCCCCATCAACGGCCACTTTATATTTTTTATCTTTTAACTTTTTAATTTTAGAAAAAATATGGTTATCCAGAGGTAGGGGGTCAAAACCCATGGGGCGGCCCATGAGCAAAATTAAATCGGTGTCCAGAGGAATATTGAAATCAATGGCGGTGTTGGCATCAAAAGCCAGACCAGCTTCGAGACCCTGGTCTTTGACGGCTTTAATAAAATCTTCACGGTTGGTCATGGCTTCAACCTGACCAATAACCCGAGAGGCCTGAATAAAGAGGCATTTATTTAACCAATTTATGGGGCTTTTAACCATCAGATGAATGTCGAAAATATTTTTTTCCAAAATTAAATCGGAACGGTTTAAAAGCTCGAGGGGGAAAGAAACCGGTTTGACTAAAACCCCATCGGTAACATCGACCTGAATCCAGGTGGTTAAATCTTTAATTTGGGAGAGGCGAGCCTCGACCCGGTCAAAATCGACTTGGGGATTGGTGGTAGGAATTATTTGCATATGTGGAGGGCCAGCTCCAACAGGCGACAGGAGTAGCCGTATTCGTTATCATACCAAGCACCGACGGAAAGCATGTCATCATTAATGACTTTTGTCATCAGGCTGTCAATAATACAGGAAGCGTTGTTACCGATAATGTCGGAACTAACTAAGGGTTCGTAGGAAATTTTCAGTTTACCCACCAATTCAGGAGAAACTGAAGCAGCCTCAAAAATGGAATTGACATCTTCGATGGAAACCTGACGGACCAATTTAAAGGTAAGATCGGAATAGGAACCGCAAATAACCGGAACCCGGATGGCGGTACCGGCGAAACGCCCGGCAGCTGCCGGGTAAGCGGCGACAACCGATTCGGCAGCACCGGTTACGGTCGGGACAATATTAAGGGCGGCAGCCCGGGCGCGGCGGGGATCACGGCCCGCTCCGTCAACTAAAGATTGGTTGGCAGTGTAGGCATGAATAGTAGTTAATACACCCTCTTGAAAACCGATTTTTTCGTCGATTAGTTTGACAATAGGAGCAACACAATTGGTGGTGCAGGAACCATTGGAAATAAGGGTTTCGCCATGATATTGATTTTCGTTGACTCCTAAAATATAAGTCGGAATTTTAGGATCTTTGGCAGGAGCGGAAATAATGACTTTTTTAGCGCCGGCGTCAAGATGAAGTGTTGCCTCTTGGTCGGTAAAGGCGCCGGTACATTCCAAAACCACATCGACACTATAGTCTTTCCAGTTAATTTTTGAAGGATCGGGTTTACTTAAAAAAGGGAGGGAGAGAGGGCCGACTTCGAGACGGCCAATTTCGCCGCCTTTTTGGGGCTCGGCACCGTTGACCATAAAAGGAGCCCGACCATAAACAGAGTCATATTTAAATTGGTGGGCAAAATCAGAAATGTCAGGAGAACCGATAGTATTGACAGCAACGAGATCTAAATCATATTTTTCCATCAACAAAGCCCGAAGAAGTACTGAACCAATGCGGCCAAAACCATTGATACCGATACGGACTCTTTTTGCAGGCATTGATTAATGATACAACAAAGGCGGGCTTGTTTACTCTAACGCCGGCAAGGTGCCTTTGGTCAGGTACTCGAGGAGCACTCCCCCGCCTGAACAGATAAAAGAAATTTTGTCTAACATCCCGAGATCTTTGATTGAAGCGGAAGTGTCACCGCCGGCAATAACTTTAAAAGTGGCCGGAGAAGAGGTAATGGCTTTGGCGATTTCAATAGTGCCGGTTCTGAAGGCCGGGTTTTCGTAAAAACCGAGAGCTCCGGACCAAATAATGGTGGCTGAGGCGTTAATAATTTGCTTGAAATGGGCGATCGAGGCGGCATCAATATCGAAAGAATCGGGAGTCAGAGAAGCCCAATAAATTTTTTCGGAGGAGGGGTGGGAAGATTTTTGAGTAGGGAGTTTGCCGCCAATGAGAATGTGGTCAGCTAGATTTATAAGGGCAGAAAGATAATCAAGTTTATCCATTTTGGCACCGCCTAAAATAACAGTAAGTGTATGGGGACAGGTGGTTAGTTTGGCAAGATTCTGCAATTCTTCAAGAAAACTTAGACCGTAATAACCGGGTATGACGCGGTGGAGTGTAATGGAGGCGGCGGGATGGCAGGCGGCAATAGCGTCGTTGACAAAAGCCTGGGATTGATCAATTAGAGACTGAAGAAAAATAAAAGAACCTGTCATTTCGTCGGGCCAGAAACGAAGGTTTTCCACAAAAATTATTTGATTTTGCGACAGAGCTAATTTTAGGGGACCGGGATCAGCGGGGTCATCCAGAAAAATACTGTTTTGAGGTTCGCCTTTACTCAACAGCGAGATAAGCTCAAGATAGATGGGTTTGAGCGAATATAAATCATTTCTAGTTTCAGGACGACCAAGGTGACCAATAATTACCAGTTGGCAGGATTTGGATAGAAGTAAAGAAATGGTGGGGAGGGATTTAAGGAGGCGGGAATTGTCTAAGATCTTGCCATCAGACATGGGTAAATCAAGATCGAGACGAAGAATAACCGTTGATTTTTCGGGAACCAGCTCAACACTTTTGGGATTCATAGTCGGTAATTTGCCGGAGGCGCCTGATATAACGTTCTTCAGCACCAAAGAGGGTGGAGAGAAAAGTGTCAACAATAATCAGATTATCTTCATCGCTAACAGCATTAGCAGAAAGACATAAAAGATTGATATTGTCGTCGTGGCGAGCGGCACGGGTCTGATCAACAGAAAAACAGAGGGCGGCCCGAATATTATTGACTTTATTAGCGGCGACAGTAGCACCGACGCCGGAACCGCAGATTAAAATTCCCAAGGATCCATAATCCTTGACTACTTCTTCGGCTAATTTAAAGGCGATAAGAGGATAGTCATCTTCCTTAATATACTCTTTGGCCCCAAGATCAATAAAATCAATGTTTTGACTCCGTAGATGTTCCTTTATCTTTTCTTTTAACAGATACCCGCGATGATCAGCGCCAAGATAGATCATTTATACTATCATTCTAGCAAAGATATGGAAGAATTTAAGGTGGTCGTTCTAAAATCGGGAAAGATTT
>JAGVHP010000001.1 GCA_020056515.1 Candidatus Shapirobacteria bacterium | reverse complement strand
CGGCTGAATCAGCCATAATTGATAAACCCCGATAATCAGTCCCTGCCTCTTTACCTAAATCTTCCGTTTGAATTGAAGTGATGTAATAACAGCCGACAGCCATTTCCTGGGAGGGAATGGAGATGGGAGAACCATCGGCGGGTTTGAGAAGATTTCGGGAAGGAAGCATAAGACGCCGGGCTTCTTTTTGAGATAATTCCGAGAGAGGCAGATGAACTCCCATTTGGTCACCATCAAAATCAGCGTTAAAACCCTTGCAAACGCAGGGGTGAATCCGAATAGCTAAACCGTCAACCAGAACCGGCTTGAAGGCCTGAATGGAAAGTTTGTGAAGGGTGGGGGCCCGATTTAGAAGAACGTAGGTGTTTTTGGTGACCCGCTCGAGAATGTCATAAACTTCGTTAATCCGATGGTCGATGAGGTTCTTGGCACTTTTGATGTTGGCGGCTAAACCGGTATTCATTAACTCCCGTAAGACAAAAGGCCGATACATCTCAAGCGCTATTTCTTTGGGAAGACCGACCTGATTTAGTTTTAATTCCGGACCAACCACTACCACAGAACGGCCGGAGTAATCAACCCGCTTACCTAAAAGATTGCGCCTAAAACGTCCTTTTTTACTGCGGAGCAAATCAGAAAGAGACCGGGGAAGACGTTTGGTATTGTTTTTGCGTTTGTTTTTGGCACTTTTTTGAGCGTCAATTAAAATGTCCACCGACTCCTGAAGCATCCGTTTTTCATTTCGTAAAATAATTTCGGGTGCACCCAACTTGATTAATTTTTTAAGACGATTATTGCGGTTTATTAGCCGGCGGTAAAGATCGTTTAGATCGGAGGTGGCAAAACGGCCGCCGGTGAGTTGAACCATGGGTCGTAAGTCAGGCGGAATTACCGGGACATTTCTGAGAACTACCCAGGCAGGGTTGATGTCTTCGCCAATCAGGCCATTTAATATCCTGATTTTGTACATGATTTTCTTTTTCTTGAGCTTGGAACTGGTCTTGACCAATTCCTTTTTAAGTTCTTTGACGGTGGCGGGCAGATCGAGTCCCTCCAGCACTTCCAGCAAGCTTTCAGCACCCATTTTGGCTTCGTAGAAAATATTGGCTTTAAATTGGGCTAGATAAAATTCCTCTTCGTCAGTCAGGACAGAGAGAACCCCCAACGATTTAATTTTGTCCTCCAAGAAATTCATCAAACTTTGGATTCGGTTTTTTTCAGCGGAGGCTTTATTTTCCAGTTTTTGAACTTCCTGTTTTAGACTAACGTCACGTTCCTTTTGAGCAATTAAAAGTTGTTCGGGGTTTTTGATTTTGTTTTTTAGCTCTTTATTGTCGGTAGCAGCGGTACTTTTGGCTTTGTCGATATTAGTTTTAGTGTCGGTATCAATTTGAGATTGACGTTTGGAAGAATTGGTTTCCAGATTGGAAAGTGCTTCACGGCGCCGGTCATTATTAACAGAAGTAACTAAATATTTAGTGAAATAAACCACTGATTCAAGCTCTTTTTGAGGAACATCAAGAATCACACTAATGGGTGAGGGGGTATTACGAAGATACCAAAGATGAACGATGGGAGCTGCCAACGTTATGTGACCCATGCGTTCGCGCCTGACCTTGGAGGTGGTAACTTCAACGCCACATTTATCACAGATAACGCCCTTGAACCGGATTTTTTTATACTTACCACAGTAGCATTCATAATCGTGGCTGGGACCAAAGATTTTTTCACAAAAAAGACCGTCCTTTTCGGGACGCCAGCTACGGTAATTAATGGTTTCCGGTTTTAGAACTTCACCATTTGACCAGGATAGAATTTCCTCGGGTGAGGCTAGTTTGATTTTGATGCCCGAAAAATCGAGCATGTTTCTAAATTTAAACATCTGTTTTTTCCTCCGAAGGTTTTTCTTCTCCAAGAATGGCTTCTTTAACACCCCAAGGAGAAATGTCGATAGCTAATCCAGCTAGTTCTTTAGTCAAAACTTTGAAAGATTCGGGAATGGCCGGTTCAGGAATGGGTTGACCCTTAATAATGGCTTGGAAAGCATGGGTCCGACCTTCAATGTCATCGGATTTGATGGTCAACATTTCCTGGAGGGTGTGGGCGGCCTGGTGGGCCTCGAGAGCCCAGACTTCCATTTCGCCTAAGCGCTGTCCACCCATGCGGGCTTTGCCGCCAAGAGGTTGTTGAGTGACTAAGGAATAGGGGCCGGTAGAACGGGCATGGACTTTGTCGTCAACCATATGAACTAATTTGAGAATATAGCCAATACCGACAACTACCTCCTGATCATAAGCATCACCGGTACGACCATCAAAAAGGCGAGTTTTGCCGGTGGAAGTTAGCCCGGCTTCCTGAAGCTGCTCACTAATCTGATCCTCTGAATATTTTTCGAAAACCGGAACGGCATATTTTTTGCCGAGCCGGTATCCGGCGGCAGCTAAAGTGACTTCCAGAATTTGACCGAGATTCATTCTGGCAATGACTGAAAGGGGTGACATAACTAAATCAACCGGAGTACCATCGGCCAGACGTGGCATGTCATATGATGGCATAATCCGGCAAATCACTCCTTTGTTGCCATGGCGGCCGGCAATTTTATCACCCTCCTGAATCCGACGGATCTGGGCTACATAAACTTTGACTACTTTATTAACACCCGGATCAAGCTCGTCGCCCTCATTTTTATCTAAAACATCAATTTTAATAATAACGCCACCTTCGCCGTTGGGGACCCTCAACGATGTGTCTTTGACCTCCCGGGCTTTTTCGCCAAAAATAGCCCGTAAGAGTCTTTCTTCGGCGGTTAATTCCTTTTCACCCCGGGGTTCAACTTTACCAACTAAAATATCATTGGGACCCACAGTGGCGCCGATCATAATAATACCATCTTCGGTTAATTTGGCCAGTTCGGCTTCGGAAACATTGGGGATATCCTTGGTTAATTCTTCACTTCCCAACTTGGTTTCAACTACATTAGCCTGGTATTCATAAATTTGAACGCTGGTTAGAACATCCTCCTTAACTAATCGGTCAGATATTAAAAAAGAATCCTCGTAACCTAAGCCGTCAATTGAGGCGTAGGCCACCAAAAGATTACGGCCAATTGACAGCTCGCCTTCATGTGTGGCCGGACCGTCAGCAATTACTTCACCTTTTTTAACTTTGTCACCGGTATTGACTAAAACCCGATGATTGTAACAGGTACCATAGGGAGAAGTTCGGGCAAATTTTTGGGTTTCGTAGGTGAGATCGTCAATAATAATTTTCTCAGCATCAACATATTTGACTGTACCGGACTTAAGGGCAACCAGGGAACGGTCCATGGCTGAAGCAATGGTGGTTTCCATACCGGTACCGACAATAGGGGCTTCGGTGGTGATAAGGGGTACGGCTTGGGTCTGCATGTGGGAACCCATCAGCGCCCGGGTGGCATCATCATGATCAATAAAGGGAATAAGAGAGGCTGAAGTGCCAACAATTTCGTTGGGGACCATGTCGATATATTCCACTAATTCCAGGGGACCTTCAATAAACTCACCCTGAAAACGGAGAGGCACCCATTCCTGATTAATGACTCCCTTAGAATCGATTTTGATGCCAAGATGGGTGGTCCGATGATTGAATTCGTCGTCGGCGTCCAGATAAACGATTTCATTGCTGACACAGTATTTTTTACCGGTTTTTTCGACTTTCCGAAAAGGTGCCAAGATAAAACCATACTTATCAATCTTGGCGTAGAGAGCCAAATAGGTGACCAGGCCGATATTGGGACCTTCAGGAGAACGGACAGTGCAAATCCGACCATATTGAGAACCATGAACGTCGCGAATAGAAAAGGCGGCCCGTTCACGGGTTAAGCCACCAACACCAACCACAGTCACCCGGCGGAGGAGATCAAGCTCGGAAAGAGGATTGGTCTGATCAAGAATGGCGGATAATTGGTTGCTTCTAAAAAAGGTATTGAGGGAAGAAATTAGGGGTTGAGGATTGATCATCTGGGAGGGCTGGGGTTTTTCTTTGGTAGAAATAAGGCTCATTCTTTCCTTGACCATCCGCTCAAATCTGGCCATGGCGGGACGGAGAGCCACCTGGGCCACAATTTCGCCACAGCGGCGAAGACGGCGGTTACCCAGCGAATCAATGTCATCAAAAATTCTTTTATCGTCTTTTTGGAGTTTAATAAGATGTTTGACGGTGGCTAATAGGTCTTCGTTTCTTAGTACCCAATTGCTTTTATCGATATCACTAAAGTTAAAACCAAACTTTTTATTGACTTTGTGGCGACCGACATTACCTAATTCATAGGTACGAAGATCAAAAAAACGTTCCTGGAAAAACTTTTGAGCATTTTCTAAAACTACTGGTTCACCGGGGCGAAGTTTCCGATAAAATTCAAGAAGGGATTCTTCTTGGGTTTTGGTGGCGTCAGCGTGGAGAGTGGCTTCAATAAAGGGACCAAGTTCGGCTATAATTTGTTTGTCAGAAAAAGCGGTAGATGCCCGGAGGATGACAGTAGCCGGAACTTTTTTCTTACGATCAATACGGGCAAAAATTACATCTTTCTTACCGACGAAAAATTCCAGCCAAGAACCGCGAACAGGACGGATTTCGGCATTACAAAGAGTTTTGCCGGTAGCCGGGTCGGTAGTACCGGTGAAATAGACACCGGGGGAACGGACCAATTGGTTGATAACTCCCCTCTCAATACCATTAATAATAAAGGTGGCTTGGGGAGTCATGGCCGGAAGGTTGAGTAAAAATACTTCTTCTTCCTTGACCAAACCAGTGCGTTTGTTGGTTAACCGGGCCTTGATGATAACGGGAATGGTGTAATTTAAACCTTTGAGGCGGGCTAAAGCCGGAGTGATGTTGACTTTATCAAAAGTTATATCGCCTAATTCCAGAACCCAGTTGTTGCCAGTGTAATCAGAGATGGGGGAAATGGAATGAATGGTATCAATTAAATCTTTTTTGAAAAATTCTTCCCAGGACTCTTTTTGAACGGCCAATAGGTCTAGTTGAGGAATGTCCGGATAAATTTTACCCCAATTGATTCTTTTGGCGGAAGGCATCAAATAGTTTGAGTTATGTTAAAAGATAAATCAGCCAAAGGCTGACTTGGGGACGAGTTATGTACCAACCGCTCGCCGAATGTGGAGCATTATATACGCATATTTTACGCAGTGCAAGAAGATGTTTTTTATGTTAGCCCAAAGTGAAAATGTCACTTTTCTCCAAAGTAGAAATGTCCCCTTTTAGGAAACCATAAGTCAGACTAATTGGTTAGCTATTAACCAATTA
>JAGVHP010000054.1 GCA_020056515.1 Candidatus Shapirobacteria bacterium | reverse complement strand
CCGGCTGATACTAAAGTAAAGACAATTTCATTTTGGTTGACGGAAATGCCCGGTGAACAAAATATAGTTTTGGATGAAGCGGTGGCTTCGGAATATGGGTGGTTCACGGTCGATGAAGCACTGAAACTGCCATTGTATCCGGGAACAAAAAAGTTTTTTGAGAATATCGACTCTTACCACCTCATGTGAGAGAAAGCCTTGTTGGCTTCGGCCATACGTTCAACTTCGGCCCGTTTAGTGACAGCGGCACCCTCGGAATTGAGGGCAGACAATAGTTCGGCAGCTAACTTTTCACCGTAGGTGTGGTATTGTTTGTTAGCGCGAGCGCGGGCGGCGTTGACGAGCCAGCGGATAGCGAGAGAATATTGACGGGCACCACGAACCGGAGTAGGAACCTGATAAACAGCCCCACCGATACGTTTAGGTCTGACTTCGACTTTGGGTTTGATATTGTCCAGGGCCTGTTCAAGACTGATTAATACATCTTCGGATTTGGATTCTTTTTTGAGAATCAATAGGGCTCTGTAAACCTGTTTTTGAGCCGAGGTTTTTTTGCCATCCCGAAGACTCCGGTTGATAAGTTTGGCCACAACCGGACTCTGGTAGAGAGTGTCGGGTTCCAGGCGACGAATTTTGGTTTGACCTTTGCGAGACATTATTTAGATGAAAAGATAATAAGATAAAAAGTTATAAGTTAATAATAATTATGCAGTGGTTTTGGCGGGACGTTTGGCGCCGTATTTACTACGGGATTGAAGACGACCGGCGACCGGCGAGGCATCAAAGCGACCACGGATAATATGATAACGGATACCGGGAAGATCGCGGACCCGGCCGGCGCGGATGGAGACGATACCGTGTTCGGCTAAATTGTGACCGACACCGGGAATATAAGCAGTGATGGTGGAATGATTACTCAGACGGATTTTGGCAACTTTGCGTAAAGCCGAGTGGGGTTTTTTGGGAGTCATGGTTTTGACGACAGTGACTACCCCCTTTTTTTGAGGATTATAAGTGGAAACAATAGTATTTTTGATACTATTGAAATTCCCCCGGAGAGCCACTGACTTGAGTTTCTCCCGACGGACAATGCGTTTTTTTCGGATTAATTGATTAATTGTTGGCATAATTTACTGGATTTTTGCGTCTTTTCCGACTGGAATCAGACGTCCGATAATAACATTTTCCTTCAACCCGATCAAGTGATCGACTTCACCTAAAAGTGAGGCTTCGGTCAAAACTGAGGTGGTTTGCTGAAAAGAGGCGGCTGACAACCAGGAGCCGGTGGTTAAAGAAGATTGAATAAGACCAAGTAAAACTTTTTTACCTTTGGCAATTTTACCATCTGGTTTGGCTTTGGCCTGTTCGTTTTCGTCCTGATAAACAGCCCGGGTAACAATTTGACCATAAAGGAAATTGGTATCGCCGGGATCTTCAATTTTAAGTTTATCGCTCATCTCTTTGACAATAACCTCGAGATGCTTGTCATGAATGGCAATACCCTGAGACTCATAAACACCCTGAATACAGTTAATAAGATACTTTTGAGCGGCTTCAAGTCCGTTGACTTCCAAAATTTCCCGGACATCGAGAGTGCCGGAACAGAGTTGAGTACCGGAGATAATTAGATCACCATCGGCGACTAAAAGGGTGACATTACTGGGAAGCATGTAAGTGACGGTTTTGGCGTCATTATTTTTGTCTTTACCGGAAATTTTAATTTCATAACCATCAACTGATTCTTTAATTTTAACCTTACCGCCAATTTCGGCTAAAGGAGAGGGAAGTTTGGGAGTCCGGACTTCAAAAAGTTCCTGGACCCGGGGTAATCCTTGAGTCACATCAATACCTAAGACTCCGCCGGTATGTTTGGTCCGAAGAGTTAATTGAGTACCCGGTTCGCCGATGGATTGGGCGGCAATAACTCCAACCGGAACGCCGAGTTTGACCAGTTTTCGATTGGATAAATCCCAACCGTAACACTGACGGCATAATCCATATTTGGACCGACAGGTTAAGGGAGAGCGAACTTCAACCGAAGTGACATCGGAGGTCTCGATTTGGGCTTGGATATGATTGTCGATTAAAGTTCCCTTTTTAACAATAACTTTTCCCTTAGAATTGGTGATATCTGAACCTAATACCCGTCCCAAAAGTCGGCGACCGAAGAATTTTTCCCGACCTTTTTCGTTACGGTTGATAGTCCAAAATTTGGTAGTGCCGCAATCATCCTCATGGGTAATGGCCACATGGGCACTGTCAACCAGTCGGCGGGTGAGATAGCCGGCATCGGCGGTTCTGAGGGCTGTATCGGCTAAACCCTTGCGGGTGCCGCGGGCACCGGTGATGTATTCAAAAACCGAAAGACCTTCGCGGAAGTTTGATTTGGTGGGTAATTGAACGATTTTACCGGTAGGATCAACCATCAGACCCCGCATACCGGAAAGCTGTTTAATCTGATCTTTACTGGCCCGTTTGATACCGGCATTAGAAACCACTCTAATAGGTGAGTCAATATCCAGGGTGGCCCAAGTCTTTTCGGCAATGTCTTCAGTGACTTCCATCCAAATACTTTGGCAGAGGCGTTTTCGTTCATCATTGCTTATTAACCCCATTTTGAAATTGTCATTAATCTCGGCCACTCTTTTGTCGGCAGCCAATATTATTTTTTCTTTCTCGGGAAGATAGCCACAATCGGCCATTGATAGAGACAGCCCTGATAGGGTGAAACCGGCAAAACCAATTTCTTTTAGGGCATCAATTAATTTGACGGTTTTTAAACGGCCGGCAATTTCCAGGGACTTGACGATTAAGTCATTGAGGGCTTTGCTTCCGGCCATGGGTTGATTGATATATTCAAATTCCGGAGGCAGAATTGAATTGAACCAGAGACGGCCATAGGTGGTTTTAATTAATGAACCGTT
>JAGVHP010000034.1 GCA_020056515.1 Candidatus Shapirobacteria bacterium | reverse complement strand
TTCTTCCACCGCCTCATCCGGTATGTCATTGGCTAGGTTTCTTACTGTTATCGCACTTTTGTAACCCCGGAGTTTCATCTCATAATTCCAATCCTTAACTACGGCGGAATATATAGCAAAGAACTTAGGTAGGTTTTCTTTTTGTTTTAAAAGCAGTGCCCTATAGGCTGCCCTTCTTACTTCATCCCTTGGGTCATAAACCAGAGCCAGTAATTCTGACTGGGTCTTTATTAGCATCTTTTTTCCGTCTATTTCTATCTCATATTCCATTTCCGCCGATATCATTTCCCTTAGTTCCTCCAGCACCCCCAGACCATTGACATCCTTATTAACAATTATGTTTTCCTCCCGTTCCAGCAGGCTGTATTTAGCCAATTCTCGGCTTCGTTTTAGTCTGTATTGAAGATCAGTTATCACCCCAAAAATTCTTTTAGCATTTTTATCGTCTAATTTTGGGTCTCTTTTACCTTTAATCCACAAAGACATAATTATTCCCACCTCGCTCCACCTTAGGGCCAAATTTTCTACCTTTGATTTTAATAACTTTGCCTCCGGGTCTATTTGGTTAACCGCCTCCATTAGTCCCGGCAAACCGCCGAGTCTTGCCATTTTTTCTTCCTCTTCTTCTGAAAATTCCAGAATCTCTTTAAACTTTTCTTTAGAAATATCAGGTTTTAACTCACCGACATATTTCCTCATTTTTTCCAAATCTTTTTCAATTTCCCTATACAAATCACCAAATTGACCTATCGGTAAAATATCATCAAGTTTCCAAGTTTTTTTCATAAAACCTTTTATTTATTTCTTCTCCTACCTTAAGTCCGGTTACTGCCGCGTGAAGCAAATTGGCACTTACCCCTGCTCCATCACCGCAGGCAAATAAATTTTTTATTTCAGTTTCCAAACATGGACTTAAAGATGGCCCGGCCGAGAAAAATTTAACTTCATTCCCGTACAGTAGTGTATCAAATGAAAATATTCCCGGTGCTAATTTATCCATTTCTTTTAGCATTTCCAGGAGGTTGCTTAGGTGGCGGTATGGTAGCGAAAAGGCCAAATCACCCGGCACCGCCGTATTCAGACTGGGTTTTACTCGGCCGCTTTTTATTCTCTCTATCGTTGATCTTCTCCCGGCCAATAAATCACCCAACCTTTGGACCAAGACACCTCCCGATAGTAAATTGGCCAGTCCGGTAACATAGGACCCGTATAAATTTGGTTGGTTAAACGGTTGAGTAAAAGAATTTTTTACCAGCAGGGCGAAATTCGTGTTATTTGATTTACGGTCACTGAAGGTATGACCGTTAACACTTATTACCGGATGACCATTAACTCCTACCACTTCGTCAGTTACAAAACCATTCGGGCACATACAAAAAGTTCTCACAAAATCATCAAAAGTTTTTGTTCGATACGAAATTTTTGCTTCATATAATACATCGGTTACTTTTTTCATTACTTTAGCCGGTACTTCCACCCTTACCCCGATTTCCACCGGGTGGACAATTTTCTTTAAACCCATTTTTCCCACTTCCCCTGTAAACCAACCACTTCCGCATCTGCCCGGGGCTACCACTACCCATGATGCCAAAATTTCTTTTCCTCCACTCAACCGCACCCCTCTTACTTTTTTTTGCTCATCCACCAATATTTCTTCCACCTCCGCTTCAAATTTGATTTCCGTATTTTGCTTTAAATAGTCATACATCTTTCCCAACACCTCAAATGTTCTTCCGGTCCCGATGTGGCGGATAGGGCTGACTTTGATTTCTAATCGGGTTTTTTTTAATGCTTTTTCAATCATGGCTATTTTCTTTTGATCCGTGCCGTACAACTTCTTCGGTGCTCCGTACTCCACCCAGATCTGATCGGCTTTTAACACTAGTCTGACAAAGTCTTCCTCTTTCATGTAATCGGTAATTTTTACTCCGATTGCTGTAGTGGAAATGTTTAGTTTTCCGTCCGAATATGCCCCACTCCCCCCCCAACCGCTCCCTGCATCCCTCACCCCTTGTTTTACCCTGTCTTCAAGGCTTTTACCTTTGTCCAACAATAATATTTTTTGATTGCTTTTAACCAGTTCTAAAGCTGTGAAGATACCCGCCGGTCCGGCTCCAATTATCACTCCGTCGTACTTTTTAAAACTCACTTGTAAACATTATCCTTATTCCTCTTTACTGTCAAGGAAAAATTTTTTTAAAATATATTTCTGCGATTTCCAGCCAATTTTCGGCGCCTTTTTAATCCAAAACCACCGGATATCACTATTCTCCCCACTATCAGTTTTTACCTTTTTTCCCGCTGTTTTTACTTTATAAAAAAATACCAAATTCCCCGGCGCCCGGAAATCATCACTAGTCTGTACCACCTCTATCAATTTACTTTGTAATATCTTCAAACCACATTCTTCTTTCACCTCTCGTTTAAGTGTATCTTCAGGGTGTTCTCCAAATTCAATAAAACCACCGGGAAACATCCAGCTGTCTTTATATGGCTCTCTTTTCCTTTTAACCATCAACATTTTTCCGTTTCTGATAATAACTGCCGCCACCGAGTCAAAAGCTTGGGGATAATAAACCCAAAGGCACTTAGGGCAATACTTTCTTATTATTTCTTCATCTTCCCTTTGTGCCAGTTGACTTTTACAAAAAGGACAGTAAAGATAGTTGGGTGCGTTAATTTTTAACACAAGCTATTTTACATGAAATCAATTTTCAAAAACTGGTCCAAGGGTTCGGTCCTTTTAACTGATGTTGGTTGGGGCGATAGTGGCAAAGGTAAATGTGTCAGCTATCTTCAGGCTGATATCGGCGCCAAGATCATTGGCGGCAACAATGCCGGTCATACCATAGTTACCGACCAAGGTAAATTTTCTCTCGGCTATATTCCCAGCACCGTCACCAACCCCAAAACCATCAATCTTATCGGGCCGGAAGTTGTTGTTAATTTAACTTTCCTTAAAAATGAAATCGAAACTCTCAACCATCAGGGTTTTAAAATCTCTCCGGCCACTTTTATTCTCGACCCTAATTCTCATTTAATTATGCCTTGGCATAAAATCAGAGATGCCCTTTCTGAAGAAGCCAAAGGTCATCTAGCCATTGGCTCACTTCATCTTGGGGTTGGTTGGACCTATAGCGACCGGGTCAACCGCTGCGGACTCCGCCTTCTTGATTTATATGACCGTCAATGGCAGAAAAAACTTCTCAATGAGCTGACTAATCAGGAAGTCCTAATCAAACAAATGGCTCAGGAAGTCAAGCGAAAAACCGGCCAAACTAGTCATGTTGATCAACAATTGGATTCAAAACAAATCATTAAAGATTACCAGGATTACAGACAATTTTTTAAACCATATCTTCAGGACACTATCGCCTATATTTGGAAAGCCATCGATTCCGATAAAAAAATTGTTTTTGAAGATTCTCACGGAGCCATGTTGGATATCAGCCATGGATCGTGGCCTTACACCACCGGTGTCAATGTTGCCCTCGGAGCCATCTATCGTTCTTTTGGAGGCAAGGCCGTCCGTAGTCTTAAACGGATTTTGGTAGCTACCAAGGCCTATCAAACCCGGGTAGGTGGTGGTCCCATGCCCACCGAAGACAGTGAAACTTTTGGAAACCTGCTAAGACAAAAAGGCGGTGAAATGGGCGCCAGATCCGGCCGCCCCCGGCATTGTGGACCCATTGATCTTCCTCTGATCCGTTACGGACTCAATGTTGCCGGAGTTGATCTGTCTGACGAAATCGCCCTGACCAAACTTGATGTTCTTTCGGGTTTTGACACCATTCCTCTTTGTACTGCTTATCAGTTCCAGGGCAAAAAATATTCTACTATTCCCCATCCTGATGCTCAAACATTATTTCAGGTAAAGGCTGTTTATCACCACCTGCCCGGCTGGAAAGAAGACATCAGTAGTATCCGGAATTTCAAAGATTTACCGGTTAATGCCCAAAAATACGTTCTTTTTGTTGAAAAACAACTTGGACGGAATATTACTTTTATCGGCGTTGGCCAACACCAAAATGCTGTTCTTTTAAGATAATATGGTCAAACCCCAATTTCAACTCGACCCCGCCGATATCACCCTTCGGGAGGGGACTGCTATTTCCAATCTTGACGGCCGGCTTTGGCAGGAAGTTGGAGCCACCATTGGTCGTTATTTCAGCGACGAAGCCATGGTCCGTAGTCGGATTGGACTCGAATCCCGGTATCTTATCGCTCTCTCCGAATCTAAGATTATCAGACCACTAAGTTCTGTCGAAAAAAACACCCTTCTTAATCTTTATACCCAAATAAACTCATCGGTTTATCAGCAAATCAGGAGTATAGAAGCTGAAACCAGACATGATCTGATTGCCGCCAATAACATCTTTAAAGTTCTTTTATCAAACAGCACCCTTCTTGATTTAGTCAACCACGGCTGGATTCACTGGGGTTTAACCACCAATGATATTGATGACACCGCCCGGGCTCTTTTAACCGATTCTTTTGTTAAACAGGAATACATTCCCATAGCCATTAAATTATTAAATGAAATAATCAGACTCTCTTCGGAAAATATCGATGTCGTCATTCCCGGCAAAACCCATCTTCAACCCGCTGCTCCCACCATTTTAGGCAAAGAACTGGCCCTTTTTGGTATTAGATTGGCTCAAACATTTGAGACAATTAAATCTTTCCGGTCTTACGGTAAACTGACCGGAGCCATTGGTAATCTGGCGGCTCATTTTGCTGCCTTTCCCAAAACCAATTGGCTCAATTTCAGTGCTTCTTTTATTAAATCTCTTGGTTTAGAACCCAATCTCTACACCACCCAAATCGAACCCCGTGATCACCAGGTTCAGCTCTACTCTCTCTTTCATCAGATCAACACTATTTCAATTGATTTTTGTCAGGATCTAAGGCTGATGATCGGTCTAAATTGGCTCAAACTCAAAACCGTCAAAACCGAATATGGTTCTTCAGCCATGCCCCAAAAAGTCAATCCAATTGATTTTGAAAACTCTCAAGGCAATTCCCTTTTATCAAGTTGGATTTTTGAGGGCCTGATCAGACAATTACCTATTTCCTGGCTCCAACGTGATTTGGTCGACAAAACTATCCACCGTAATCTTGGTCTGCCCTTTGGCTATTCTCTCATCTCACTTATTTCCCTTATTAAAGGCTTAAATCGAATTGAAGCTAATCGCGACAGGATAAAGTCGGAATTAACTACTGATTGGTCCATTATTTCTGAAGGTCTTCAGTCTCAGCTTCGGGTTTCCGGTCAAGCCGATGCCTATGAACAACTAAAAAATCTTTCCCGTGGTCAAAATCTGAACCAAACCGATGTTCAGTCCTGGATCAAACAGTCATCCTCAAATTCCTCTACCAAAAAAAAGCTTAGTCAGATCAGCCCTGAAACTTACACCGGTTATGCTCCCCAAATCACTCGGAATATAATTGCCAAATTATCTAAAATAGTTGATGATTTAGGTCGTTAATATCATCGCTTGTCCGCAACAAACCAATGTCCCGCCGCCCATTTAGAGGGATTGAGTATACTCCCACATGCAAATCCCCGCCGTCACTGACAAATTCAAACTCTGCACCATCCCCAGCATTGGAATATATATTTTTTCATCCGCCATCTTTATGGCTTCTTCCGACAACCCCCGATGCTCATTTCCCAAAACTATGGCCGTTTTATTTTCAAATTTTATTTCGTTTAAAATCTTAGCCTCTCTATCCAAAACTGTCGCATAAATTTTATAACCCTGTTCTTTTAGTTTTTGGAAGCATTCCTCTGCACTACTAAATATTTCAAAATCTAACCATTTATTGGCTGACCCCGACGTTTCCTTTCCCACCTTTTTGGGATTAAATTTAGCCTCTTGTTCAAAAATTAAATATATTTTTCCAAATCCAAATGCATCAGCCGATCTCCACACCGCCGCCGCGTTATGCGGATCATGGATGTCTTCCAGCACTACTATTCCCTGATGTCGTGCCGCCATCATTTTATTTATCTTTTCTTGTCTGGTTAAATTTTCCATATATTTTTCCAACCACTAATCCCAATGATAACCAATAAACATAACTTATTTGCTCCACCCTAATTTTTAACATTGACTTGGCCACCAAATTACTTAGATCAGTGTTTACCCAGCCGTGTTTTAAATTTATCCCCACAAATCGCAAATTATCTACCAAAAATCCCATCATTTTTTCTCCGTTAACCACCGTGTATCGGGCATGTATCATCCCCAAAATCACTATTCCCAATACCCCCGCTACCCCCACCCATTTTACTTCGGGCAATTTTATTGCCACCAACA
The DNA here is from genome assembly GCA_020056515.1 of Candidatus Shapirobacteria bacterium. GTDB lineage: Bacteria > Patescibacteriota > Microgenomatia > UBA12405 > UBA12405 > UBA12158. Next base: position 17,862 of record JAGVHP010000034.1, on the reverse strand, counting down.
TCCCTGTCACTATCAATCCTATTTGCCACCACCAATCGGTTGGTATTATTGGTACTTTAATTAAATTATTTTTATTATATATCCGGTTTAGAAATAGCGCCGTGTCTTTCTCAAAATAGTCATTAAATGCCATTCCTTTGATGTATTCCGTCTTCTCGCCAAATTTTAAATTTTCTCTCATTTCCGGTGTCAGTCTCCAGTTTTCAATCCAGATTTCATTCGGGTTTTTTCCATAAGTTTGCTGATATTTATCTGCCATCTGGCCCATAGTCAAGTCGGTTATTTTTTCTTTTTTTATCCACGCCAATTGCTTTTCGTATTCTTTTTGAAAGGGCACACTTTCCATTCCGGTTTCCAGACCCACAGTAATTTGACCCAGCTTATTTCTTTGGTCAAAATAGATACCGGCTATTTTTTTGAAATACTCAGTATCTAGTCCCAAGCTGATGTAGTCATTCGCCTGAAGTGAGTGATTTGACACCTCCGGTCCTTGACCAAAATAGGCTGTTTCCGGATCTCTTTGCGCCCACTGCATCACCAAAACCTTTGAGTTTCCCGGTATCAAAATATTCGTTTTATCCGGGAAGTAGGGGAATCCCCACCATTGCCCCCAGACACCGTAGTTATCGGTAGTTGTTTGGTCGGCCACTATCAGCGCCGCCTTAATCCCATACTTCTTTTCTAGGTAATTTAGAGAATATGAGTCAATCCACCATGCTCCCGCCGATTTAGGAAAATAGCTAAAAGTAGTTTTAAAATCATCCATTATCTTATCAATGATTTTGACTCTCTCTTCCCGCTCATAACCGGACAAAAAGATCACTCCCGGATCGTAACTGGGCCGCTCTTCGTCAAAATAGACTCTCGCTTTTAACGCCAATTTTTTGGTCACCTCCAAAAATACCCCCAGCTCTTGTTTCTCATTAAAGCTTTTAATTTCCGCTACCAGCTCACTGTCATCTGTCACCTCGTCTTGAAGTAGCCAGGTCGCCCCAAAATCATTTTCTCGGATCACCCGGTACTGGTCCCTGATTGGTTTTAGGCTTTTATCCCGCCACAGTTCTCTCCCTCTCACCGGGTTGACCAGTGTTGCCACCTTTTCCGTCGCTCCTACAGTCTTCGTCCCGGCAAAAACAAGCAAAGCAATAATTAAAAAAAATTTGAAATTCGTAATTTTGAGCCTTGCGAAATCCTGTGAACTTAATTGATAATTAATAATTGATTTTACCCCGCCCCGCCTCCGCCTCCGCCGCCTCCGCCGCCGCCACCTCCTCCTCCCGAAAACCCACCACTACTCCCTGTCCCGCTGGCTGTTTTTAATATTTCCCGGTAGGCAAAGGTGTAGCTACCATCAAATCTATAAGTCCGTTTTTCACTCACCTGCATCGCCCCGTTTTTTTCCGCTACTGCCTCAATATTTACCTCACTTATTTGATACGACTTTGCCCAAACCTGTCCCACTTCCCCTAAAAAGTTTGTCAAAAACAGCATCAGAATTATTACCCTTCTCACTTTTTAAGGATACCATTTCAGCTAAACTTCAGCTTTCGTTTTATAATTAAAGCATGAAGATTCTGGTTGTCGAAGACGATCACCACATTGCCCAATCCATTAAAAAAGGTTTAGGGCAGGAAAGAATGGTTGTTGATCTGGCCTTTGACGGCATCGGAGGTTATGATTTGGCCGTCGATAATAATTACGATTTAATCGTTTTAGATCTGATGCTTCCGGGTCTCAATGGCCTCGATCTCTGTTCCCGCCTCCGTCAGAATAAAAATCACACCCCCATTTTGATTCTTACTGCCAGAGATCGCCTCGATAATAAAGTTGAAGGTTTAAACAAGGGGGCTGATGACTACCTCACTAAACCCTTTGCTTTTGAAGAGCTTTTGGCCCGCATCCGCGCCCTCACCCGCCGCCCCCATACTATTAATGATACTGTCCTGTCTTTAGGGGATCTTAGCCTCAATCTCCAGACCTTTGTCGTCAAACGTGCTGGTCAGGAAATAAAACTAACCAATAAGGAATTTTCTCTACTGGAGATGCTTCTTCGCCACCCCAATCAAATTTTAACCAAAGATCAAATTAGCAACCATGTCTGGGATTACGAAGCTGATGTTCTTCCTAATACTGTCGAAGTCTATATCAAAAATCTCCGCCGCAAAATTGATGATCCTTTTAAGTTTCCCCTCATTCACACGGTTCGGGGTTTTGGCTACAAGATTAGCAAATCACTATGATTTTTTTACTATTTATCTATTTATCTTCTTATCTAATTCATGTTTAAAGCCGCCCGTCTCAAACTTACCGCCTGGTATCTATTAATTATTATGTTTATCTCCCTGTCTTTTTCCGGTCTGATTTTTCAAATGATTTCCCGGGAAATCAACCGCTTTGCCCGGGCTCCCCGTTTCCGTGTTGAAGAAAATTTTCTCTTTAATGAAGACTTAGTAATCGAAGCCAGACACCGGGTTTTGCTTTCTCTGTTAGAAATTAACGGCTTAATTCTTCTAATCGCCGGTTCTCTTGGCTATTTTTTAGCCGGCAAAACCCTTTCCCCTATTCAAAAAATTGTCGAGGAACAAAAACGCTTTGTCGGTGACGCTTCCCACGAATTACGTACCCCCTTAACTGCCCTTAAGTCCATGTTGGAAGTCAGTCTTCGTGACAAAAGAATAACCCTAAAAGAGGCCAAATCAGTTATTAGGGACAGTTTAGAAGAAGCGGATAAATTAACCCTCCTTTCCAACTCTTTACTTGAACTGGCCCGCCTTGATGGTGCCGCCAAAAAACTTGCCAAAGAAAAGCTTTTTGTCAAAGATCTTGTCGCTGATTGCCTCAAACAAATTACTCTCCGCGCCCAAACCAAAAAAATTTCCATTATTCCCCGCACCAATGGTACCAAAGTATTTGGCAACCGGGAAAAACTGGCCGAAGCTCTCTTAATTCTTCTCGATAACGCTCTCAAATATAGTCCCTCCGGTTCCCGGATAAATATCAGTGCCCAAACTATCAAGAATACCGCTCTTATTAAAGTCTCTGATCGTGGTGCCGGTATCTCTTCTTCAGACCTTCCCCATATTTTTGAAAGATTTTATCGGGCCGACATCACCCGGAGTAAAAACAACGAAGACGGCTTTGGTCTCGGACTTTCTATCGCCCAAAAAATTATTGAAGAACATAAAGGTAAAATCGAAGTCAAAAGTAAATTAGGGCAGGGTAGTGAGTTTAAAGTCACCCTGCCTCTTTTCAGCTAATCATCAGAATTGGTATATAATATTCCCCCATGGACAAAATTTGGAAAAAGAAAAAGATTATTGCCGTAGTTTTGGGAGTAATTATTCTATGTATCATCGGATTTAGTGTTATTAAAAAAAATAAAGCCTCTGTTCCCCAATACACCACCGCTATTGCCGAAAAAGGCACCTTGGTTGTTTCTCTTTCCGCCTCCGGTTCGGTGAGCAGCAACAATAGTCGTACCGTCACCACCACTGCCTCCGGCGTCGTTAAAAAAATTTATGTTAAGAAAGGTCAAAAAGTAAATACCGGCACTCCGCTTTTACAGATTGATCTTGATTTAAACGGTCTTCAAAAATATCAGTCGGCCTATGCCAGTTATCAAAGTGCTAAAAATAGTTTAAAAACTGCTCAGGACAAATTTTACAGTTTAGAGTCAGATTTAGTATCCGCTAAAAATGTTTATGTTAATCAGTGGTCAATGCAATCGCCCGATGATCCCACCTATATTCAAAAACACAACACTCTTTTAACTGCTCAAGAGGCCTACGATAATTTACAAAATCAAATCAAGCAATCCCAAACTTCATTAGAGTCCTCAAGATTATCCTATCAGGCCGCCGGTCCGATTGTTTATGCCCCCATTACCGGTACTGTCAGTTCCGGAGTAGTCAATTATCCTGTTACTATTCAGCTCGACTCCGCTGTTGACGGCCTTCTGCCTAATATGTCGGCCACCGCCAATATTTTAACCTATTTTAAGGATTCTGTTGTCATGGTTCCGAACGCCGCTGTCCAATCGGCCACTGATGGTACTACCTCTGTCCGGATTTTAAAAAATAAACAAATCGAAACTGTTACTGTTGAAACCGGTATCAACAATGACACTCAAACCGAAATTGTTACCGGCATCGCCGCAGGTGATGAGGTTGTCACCGCCGTTTCTACGGCCGCCACTAAAACCACCACTAACTCTACCCAATCTATTTTTGGCGGTATGGGTGGTGGTACCAGATTTGTCGGTCGCTAATCACATGATAAAAATGCGCCATATTGGTAAAACTTATGCCCAAGATGGGGTTAAAACCGTCGCCCTTAAAGATGTTTCCTTTGAAGTTTCTTCAGGTGAGTTTGTGGCCATTATGGGTCCGTCAGGTTCCGGCAAATCCACCCTAATGCATATCTTAGGCGCTCTTGATACTCCCACTTCCGGTCAATATTTTCTTGACAATGAGGATATTTCCAAATTAGATGACGACCAACTGGCTGATATCCGAAATCAAAAAATCGGCTTTGTTTTTCAATCCTTTAATCTTTTACCCCGTACCACTGCTCTCAAAAACGTCATGCTCCCTATGGCTTATGCCGGAATTAGTGAAGGAGAAAGAAGAGCCAAAGCTTTACAACTTTTGGATGAAGTCGGATTATCTGACCGGACAGAGCATTTAAGCAATCAACTTTCCGGTGGTCAACAGCAACGCGTAGCTATTGCCCGGGCTCTGTCCATGGATCCCAAAATCATTCTGGCTGACGAACCCACCGGTAATATTGCCACCACCCAAGCCAAGGAAATTATGGAGATTTTTTCTAAACTCCATCGCCAGGGCCGGACTATCATCATGATCACTCACGAGGAAGATATTGCCCGCCATGCCAAAAGAGTTATTGTTATTCGCGACGGTTTAATTACTGAAGATAAAAAACTATGAAATTATTAGAAATTGTTAAGGAAAGTTTTATTACTCTTCGCCTCAATAAAATGCGAACCGGTTTAGCTGCCCTAGGTATTATTATTGGTATCGGCTCAGTCATTGCCCTGATTTCCATTGGCCAGGGGAGCCAATTTGCTATTGAAACCCAAATTCAATCTTTGGGAGCCAATCTCTTAACCATTAATCCCGGTGCCGTTCGTAGTGCCGGTGTTCGTGAAGCTCCGGGCAGCAACACTACTCTGACTCTAGCCGACGCCATGAGTATAAAAAACTCCACCACTATTACCACCATCAATAGTGTTTCTCCGGAGTTCAGCCGACGTTTTCAGGTCATCGCCGGAGGGAACAATTCCAATACTCAAATAACCGGAGTTTATCCGGAGTATGCCACCATTCACAAAATTACTATTGACAGTGGTTCTTTTATCACCCTCCGTGATGTTGACTCTTTGGGGCGGGTGGCCGTTCTGGGGCCCACCACCGTCACTAATCTTTTTGGCGAAGGTGCTGCCGTCATTGGCCAGACTATCAAAATCAACAAACAATCTTTCCGGATTATTGGTGTTACTAAAGCTAAGGGTGGCAGCGGTTTTAATAACCCCGATGACACCATCTACATTCCTCTTTCTACTATGCAAAAGCAATTAGCCGGGGTTGATTATGTCTCCTCGATCGCTGTTGAAGCCAAATCGCCCGATGTTATGACCGACGCCCAAAATGAAATTGGTTATTTTCTTTTAGGGCGTCATAAAATCACTGATCCCGCCAAGGCCGACTTTACTATCATGTCTCAGAGTGACATTTTAAATACCGTTTCTCAAGTTATCGGCACCTTTACCACCCTCTTGGGCGGTATTACTGCTATTTCCCTCCTCGTTGGTGGTATTGGCATTATGAATATTATGTTAGTTACCGTTACCGAACGGACCAGAGAAATAGGGCTTCGTAAAGCCCTTGGAGCCAAAAAATTTACAATTATCACCCAATTTTTAGTTGAATCTGTCATCCTCACCTTTGTCGGTGGCATCATTGGCATGCTCTTTGGCATCGGGATTTCACTCTTATTGTCAAAAATTCTTAGTTTCCCCTCCGCCCTCTCTCTCGTCTCCATTATCTTGGCCATGGGAGTCTCCGGATTAATCGGCATAATTTTTGGCTGGTATCCGGCCCAGCGCGCTGCCCGCCTTCAACCCATCGAAGCCCTGCGTTGGGAGTAAATTCTTCAGCCGCCTTTCAGGATCAGGTTGGATACTATATTAATTAATTTTTAAAGATAAACAAATGAAAACAACCAATATTCTTCTTATCGTTCTCGTTTCTCTGTTAACCATTGGCGGCTCCTTTGGAATTGGATACAAAGTTGGCCAGCTTAGAAACAAAACTGTCCTTGGATCCCGTTTTAATAATTTTGTCGGCTCAAAAATGGGTCAGGGCGGTGCTCTTCGTCCCGGCATGGGTCGAAATCAGATCGCCGGCGACATTACCTCTCTGGATGACAAATCTCTTACTATTAAAATGGCCGATGGTAGTTCTAAAATTATCTTATTATCCGATTCCATGATGGTTAATAAAACCGCTGCTGCCACCAAAAGTGATCTAAAAGTCGGTGGTAAAATCGCTGTTTTTGGGGCTGTCAATACCGATGGTAGTGTTACCGCCTCATCCATCGAGCTTGATCCCAAGTTTTTAGGTCAACTCTAATACCGGGTTGTCACCAGTCTCGGCACTCCGTTTTTGATCCAGACATAGCTGGCTACTCCATAGTTGATAAAGCCGCTGTTAATGTAGTTTTTCTCCGGTGAAAATTTAGCCACGTGGGTATGGCCGTAAATTATGTATACCTCCCCTTTATTTATCTTTTTTTGCACCCGGCGATGTCGGAAAGAAAATCCCCAAATTAACTTAAAAACACCAACCTTTGGTAATAAACTTTGCAGTGGATATCTAATCAGGTCATCGAAACGAATCAGTCTAAAGAAACGCAAAATTCTCTCATTCTCCAGGTTCCCTCCGCGTAATGGTTGATGTCCATGCTCAATCACTATATTGTTTTTTCCATATCTATACTCATATTTTTCCGCCTGTCTGACTGAAAATAGGTGCACTCTTTTGTCCGTCCATTTTCTATAATCATGGTTACCATATATATACACCGCCTGTTTTTCCCGAAGCAGTGGAAACAGTCTATTCCACTTCGATTTTACAAACTCGTCAAAAGTGCATGAGTAATAACTCCAAAAATCACCGTTAATTATTACCTTATCAGCCCTGTTAATTAATTTTTCCAAAAATTCACACTTCTTCTCATCAAATCTGGTGGTCAAATGTAAGTCCGAAATAATAAGAATTTTCATCTCAATCTATTTGAGCAAAAAGTACCACATAATTTTTGCCGTACACCTTGGCGCATTTTGGACAGGTGGTATAGGAAAAATATAGCTTTTTTAGTTTCTTATCTTTATTTTTCACATATTCTTTCATCTCCTGCGCCCATTGACCCGCTTTTTGATATGGCCCTTCAAATACTTTCGAAAGATATTTTCCTGACAGCGTTGTCATTTGGGCACAGGCAACGTCTCTGGCCACATCGATATAAATATCCGCCCCCCATAAAGATTTTTCATCAGTTAGCATCAACTGTATTGGTGCCTGTGCCTTTGCTTTCTCAATCAACGCCATGTTCTTGGTCACAATTTTTCCCATATTAAGAGGTATATGCAAAAAACTGGTCACATGATCTTTTAAAAATCTTTTATTTTTCCAGGTAATTTCTTTTTCCTGCCAGGGTTTTGGATCAAACGGTTGGCAGCACCCGGTTGGCTTTATGTTTTGTTTAGCCATCTTTTTATTTATAATTTACTTTTGCCACCCCCATGTTTGAGAAATACGACCATTACATCCAAAAAACAGGATATAAGATATGGGATACCAATAAGTAAGACATAGTCAACAACCACTCTTGAATAAACGACAATCCAGTGAGCACACCAATTTTCTTTTGCGGCATCACAAGCACCATATCTAACAGTGCCATCAGGGCACGAGAAACATCCAGGAAGTCCAATTGAAAAAAGGAAAAGAAAAAGTTTCCAAAGTAGAACCATTAAAACTAAAATAAATGCCACCACTACTTTTTTCTTGTTTGGTTTAAGGAAAACCAGTATATTTTTCATAAAGTCATTATAACGATTTTTGGCGGAGGGTAGAGGATTTGAACCTCTGCGGGTTTTCACCCACACGCTTTCGAGGCGTGCGCCATAAACCACTCGGCCAACCCTCCAAGTGTGTTCCCGGTGAGAATTGAACTCACATCCTTGCCTCCGCAGGGCAATGTTCTATCCGTTAAACTACGGGAACCTTAATTTTGCCTGTCAATTTCTCCGCAAGTAAGTGGGCGTAACTCATCAATCTTTCTTGCAGATACACGCTATTATACTTAATAAAACATATTCCGCCAATATTTCTGCGAAATGTTCTTTCTTTGCTTCTGTGTTTACGGTAGGTTTTGTTAAACTGACTTTCCGGAATATTAAGAAGTTGTGACCAGAATTTTTTTACTTCCTTTTCCCGATGGTAAAAGTGTAAATGTAATCTGACCCTGAATTTCGATTGATCTAGTTCAAAATTATTCCGTAGCATGGTTACAAACAGCAGTATTAGACGTGGATCAGTGTTTGCAAACTGAAGCACATCTCTGCCTTTGGTTCCTTCTGCCCAATACAAAGTTGCCAATATCGCTTTTTGAATCTGTGGAGATGAAAGATCCCATATTTCTACATCTTTTCTTACCTCGTCAGATATCTTTTCAATCACTTCTTGTCGCTTCTTTTTATTAGCATCAGCCGCTAAAATCCGTATTTTAACCAACCATTCTTTTTGATTCGTATAATATAAATTCTTGGGCTTAGGAATATCTTTCAACCACAAAGAAAGAGTACTTTTAGGAATTACTAATTTTTTGGAAATATTTCCCAAGCTAAATCCTTCAACCCGCATTTTTCTAGATTTTTCTCTAATATCTTTTGAGTACATATTTATTCAAACCCCAGAGTATCAGGTGTAGTAACTATACTTTAGTCCAAATACCAATCTATGTCAATTTTTTTTCCTGTCTTCCAGTGGCAACATCGTCGCCATTCTCTTGGCCAATCTATCCACAAAAGTCGGTGACTCTTCCAACAATGGAATTCTTTTAATTACTATCCCTTTTATTTTTTCCTGATCCTCACTTTTTATTACCAGTGCTATTTGTCTGGGAAACCGCAAATTGGTCTCAATCGCCAGCATTTGGCTCGATAAACTTTTTTTAAACCAAAAACGCCGTAAATCAATCCATTCATATCTAGCTTCACCAAAATACACTCCCCGATTGGTTAATTTATTTTTAATATTAGCTGGTTCTACTGTTGACATCACATAGTACAAAAACAGTATTGAACCCAAGGCGATAATTAAGAAAAATTCTTTAATAAATATTAATATCACTCCTACCAGCACCAAAATTGCCACCGCCGTAATCCAAAAATCCCGATCCCGTCTCTGAAATGCTCTCTCCGGCGCCGTCCATTCAAACAGTATTTTTTCTTCCCGTAAATCTTCTATTTCCTCTTGTGGCATTACTTCATCTTAGCAAGTTTTATCAATTGGCGGAAGGGGAGGGAGTCGAACCCTCATGCCATTTCTGACGCGGGTTTAGCAAACCCGTGGCTTACCATTCGCCGCACCCTTCCAATACAGGCTAGTATATCAACTAATTAACCAAAATTGCCCCATTTCTTCAGCTGCTATCCATTAAAATATGTAAGTGGTTAAATATCTTTCATTAATTATCGTCTTTATATCCTCCTGGCTATCCGGCGTATTTTTTCCCAAACCAAATAATCCTCCGTCCGCCCCCACCCCCATTTCTCCCCTCATTAGTTTAGTACCTTCACCCCCGGCACCAACCCTCCATCAAGTTACCCCCACTATCAAGATTATCAATCGGATCAGTCCTATCCCAACCCGCATTTCCATCCCCACACTCGCCGATTCCGGCCCATGGGGAGTATCAAAACAAATCGGCGATCATACTTGGACTATCCGGCTCAACCAAGATGCCACCATGGCCACCCCCGAAGAAATTCTTAAAGCTCTCAATGAATACCGTCAGGTTCATGGGTCGCAAATTTTAATCTTGGATGAAAAACTGACTAATTATGCTCAATCAAGGGCCGTTTATATAAATAGTAAAAAAACTGTCGATCAACATCAGGGCTTTAATGATTTTGTCCTAAATCAGGATGGTTTCAATAAACTCGGTTTCAATACCTTGGGAGAAAACATTAGTTACGGATATAAACTAATCGGAGTCCACCTGATTGAATGGATGTACGCCGGTGACAAACCCCACAATGATAATCAACTAAACTCCCGGTGGAATTATGTCGGAGTCGGGGTCAATGGATTAGCCACCTGTCTCATTTTTGGTACCGGCAAGTTTTAGAATCATCTCAAAATCCCAAAACTTTATATTTTTTCTCAATATAATTAAACTGTTTTTGACCGATAGTCGCCAGAGTTGTATCCACCCCATCAAACAAATTTGGTAATTTTAATATTTCCTCTTTGGTTAACCACAGGTTTTTACCTCCCTCAAACTCTTTAATTAACTTTCTTTTTATTCCTTCAGCCCTAAAAATAAAAAAGTATTTATCTTCTAAAAGTTCTCCTGTTTTCGAATAGTCCATCTTGTGTTTCAAGACCACCAACGTCATCTTCTTAGCCGTTAACCCCGTCTCATCTTTTAATTCTCTTATCACCGTTTCCAGTGGCGTATCCCCATATTTTATTTTCCCGCCGAAAAATCCATAATATCCAAAATAGGGTTGCTTTAATCGCTGTTGAATCAAATATTTGTCTTTGTCTATACAGACTATCAAAGTTGTTACCTTAGCCTGTCTTTCAATTCCGACTCCATCAGTATCCAACCTGTTACCAAATTCTTTTCCTTTGGTTGTTAGATCATATTTAGTACCCCTTTTATCAACCAACCCTTTTGTCACCAGAGCTTTTAGGTGGAAATTAAAATGATCTGTTGGCAAATCCAAAGTATTTAGTTGTGAAAATTGACTGGCACGTTTAAACAACAGGAATTTTAGTATCTCAAACTGAACCGGATGCAAATCAGTTTCTGTTTTCATAACCGTATTTTAGTCTAAATTTTGCCTAAATCTAGTGAAGTCGACTTCAGTCGTCGTATAATATAGATACGTTTCCGTCGTCAAATGGATAGGATTCTCCCCTCCGAAGGGAGCGATGCGGGTTCGACTCCCGCCGGGAACACTATATGGAAGACCAAAATAACTACGACGAACGTTCCGCTGGCGGTATTGTTTACCGCTTAATTGATAATCAAATCCGTTGGCTGCTTATTAAAACTTTAACCAAAAAATCTCTTTCCCGCCTTGGTGGAGTCGGCCACAAAACTGCCTACAAATTTCCCAAAGGCCATCTCCTCTCCAATGAATCCCTTAAACCTGCCGCTCTCCGTGAAGTCGAAGAAGAAGGGGGGGTTAATGGTAAAATCGTTGCCAAAATTGGTTCCAATGACTATGTTCTTTGGGACAAAAACTCCGGCTCCAAAATCATCAAAAAAGTTACCTTTTTCCTAATGGAATATCAAAAAGATAGTGACCTAAATTATTCTGATCGGGAAGTTGTTTTAAAGCGTGAGTGGCTACCTCTCGAAGAAGCCTTAAAAAAACTTAGCTATTCTTCTGAAAAAATTCTTTTAAAAAAGGCTACCTCCAAACTCAATTCTTTATTAAAAACCAATAAATCGAGATGAACACTTCTGGTTTGGAATTAGCAGGTGCCGTCCTATACAAATGCGAAGGCACTAAATTGCGAAAAGATACAAGATATCCCAATGGAAATACTTTTTTATATGCGATTGAGTTTACAAATTCAGAGCCTGTTTTAGTAAAACTATTTTTGGAGTTTTTAAGAAAAATCATAAAAATTGATGAGAAAAGACTAAAAAGTGAATTGTTTTTATATCCGGATATGGACAAGGAAAAACTCAAAATATTTTGGTCAAATACCACTAATATTTCTCCGGAAAATTTTCATAAAACAATCATCCTTAAAGCCAAAACTTCGAAATACAAACCTAACCCATTAGGAACGTGCAAAATCCGCTATGTCAGCAAAGAAGCTTTTCTCCGGCTTAATGCCGTGATAATAAAAAAACTTGGTTTTGAAGCAAGTTTGGTAAAATAGGAAGATTTCAATTGGAGAAGTCGCATAGTGGTTCATTGCACAGACCTGGAAAGTCTGCGGCCCAAAAGGCCTCGCGAGTTCGAATCTCGCCTTCTCCGCTTATTCTTCTCAATTGATTTGTGTGTATATTTTGAAAAAGAAGGTCAACAAGGTGCTGTATTAAATAAAAAGATTTATAATCTCCTCACCATTATTATTGTAAGAAATATGACCAAATCAATAACACCACTCTTCAAGCCCGCCACCTACCCCCAGTTAACCGGAACCCCCTCTCCATTATTGTCCCAAATGTTTACCCAAGGGGAAGCTCTCCTCCGAGACGACCCCGACTATCTTGAACATTTTTCTCACCCCAGCGGCCGCTATGACATCGGTGCCGTCGACCTTATTAAGTCACATGGTCCTTACCTTTTTACCACCAAGGGAACTTATTTGGATGCCACTTTTAGTTGGATGACCGATCTTCTGGACGCCGAAAAACACGAACAATTACGAAGTCCTGCCTATTTGGAGTTAATCGGTAAATTGGCCCAGGAAGATCGCACCCCCACTGAAGACAAAATGTCAATCGAAGCCGCTTTTGTAGACATGATGAAAAGTTTTTGGTCGGATGCTCACAAGATTTTACCAGTTAGCGCCGGCGGGTTAGCTACCGATGATGCCATGGAAATTGCCATTGGCCAAGTCGCTGATAAATTAAAAAAGGAGCCTCGAGAATTAAAAGGAATTGCCTTCGAGGGCGCCTTTCACGGACGCTATGGCCATGGTGCCGAAGGTACGGCTAATATTGACAAAGTAGGTCACAAACATACCGGCCGAACTGTCCATGTTACCGCCCCAATTTTACAATACGACACTTCAGGTAACGTTGACGAAAAAAAACCCAAGAAGTTTTTGAGCAATCGGTGAGAGAGGTTGAGGAAAAATTGAAAAATGACAATTTTGCCTATATAGTATCCGAATGTCCCATGCAGGCCGAAGGCGGGGCTCGTATAATCAATCCGCAAACTTTTTCTTATCTTCATGATTTGTGTCAAAAGTATGGCAAGGTGCTGGTAGCCGATTGTGTTCAAATGGGCGGCCGCGCCTGGACAATAGATGGTAATTTTGTATCGCCCTTTGCGAAAGAGGTATTGAAGTTTGCCGACATCATCACTTTTGGCAAGATTTTTCACGTCAATGGCACTATGGTTCGCGACTTTACCAAACTCAATCGTGGCTTTGAAAATAATTGGGTTGATACCCATGGCCCCAAAAGGCTTGGTGGCACCTGGACTGGCCACATCAGTCAGATGGCCACTGGATATGCCATTGTTCAAACCGTATTGCAGAAAAAATTATATAAAAATGCCATTGATATTACTCAACATATTCTCGCCGCTATGCAAAAAATGGTAAAGAAATACCCTCATCTTTTAACCAATGCCCGGGGGAGATCCGATGCCGGCTATCTGGCCTGGAGTTTTGTAAATTCCGAGACTCGAGATGCCTTCAAAAAACGCATGATCGAAAACGAACATATTATTTTTCTGACTGCCGGAGATATTTCCATCCGGCTGGCCCCTTGTGCCGATATGACCCGGGAAGAAGCCGATTGCATCCTTGAAGCCATAGAAAACCAGCTGCATTAGGTGTAATGAGTTAATATATAGGTATGAAGATTTTGGTTGTTTACTATTCCCTTTCCGGAAATACTGCCCTAATTGCCAACACTATCGCTAAAGAAATCGGAGCCGATACTTTGGAATTAAAACCCCAAAAAGAAATAATGAAATCCGGGTTTATGAAATATTTATGGGGTGGGGGACAAGTAATTATGAAGAAAAAACCCAACCTACTTCCTTTTATAAAAAAAGTTTCTAACTACGACCTAATTTTTATCGGCACTCCGGTTTGGGCCTGGAATTTTACCCCACCGCTAAATTCTTTCTTTTCCACAATCTCTATAACTGACAAAAAAGTCGCCGTTTTTTGCACTCATGGCGGTAATCCCGGTCAGACCCTAAACAACATGAGGAAAGAGTTAATTGGCAACACCATTTTGGGAGAGATCGACTTTTTAGAACCACTAAAATCCGATACCCAAAACAAGGTTATTGCTACCCAAAAATGGGCCAAGTCAATTTCATTACTTCACCAAAAACATCAACAAAAAAGCCCCGATTAGAGCCAATATCAGCGAAATATAGTCCATCTTTTTCATGGCCTTATGTTCCTTAAAGACCAATAGTCCGATTGGAGCGATAAAAATAGTCCGGACAAAATTATCCACCTGGGTAATCACTGACACTTGACTCATAGCAATCGCCTGGTATAGAAAAAATAGTGAAAAAGCCGTAATCACTCCGTTAACCAAAGTCAGCCGTAAAATTGCCAAATCTACTACCTTTATAGATATTTTTCGTACTACGATAATCAGGGTAATTATTGTAAAACTTCCTAAATATTGATTGACCAAAACGTCAATTGGTAAAAGCGTTTTGGTAAATAATTTGACGAAAAATAATCCCGAACCAATAAACACGATATTTAATATCATCCACAATGTCCATTCTTTTGAGGTCTTTTTTTCCTCCACATTTTGTTTGTTGAACACACTTGGCAACACCAAAGACAAAACAAAAATAACCAGAGACAATATCGTATAAACGTTCACTTGACGAATTTCACCCAGCACCAGATATGCCAAAATAATCGATATTAAATTCCGATAATTGGCAAAAGTTTGGGTTTTAGTTAGGCTAATTTTTATGGCGCTAAACATGCCGTACACTCCGATTCCAAAACTCACTCCAAACAACCGCGCCAACCCATGGGTGGTATCCAGTAAAAATGGATTGACATGATACTGATAAAAAGCAATCAGGGTCGCGGCCCCGATAGCTGTTATATAGAAATAAAAAAGCGCTACCAGTGGATCAATCTTTTGGGTGATTTTTTTAGTAAACGAGTCCCGGACAATTCCCAAAACCGAGGAAATCAACAAATATGTTTGCCAAAGCATTGCCTATTCTAGCATTCCTATCTTTTTTCGCTAAAATACTCTTATGAAAAAACTGTCAGACTTCCAAAAAGCCAATCTAAAATTAGCCGCTGAGCTTCTCTGCGAAGATTCCACCACCCTCGTCAAAGTCGAAAAAGCACTATCTCTGGTCAAAGGTATTAGCCCTAAGGCCGAAAAATACTTAAGTTCCAGTATCGAAATTATTGCCAAAATCAACAAAATCAGCGAAGGTGCCGTTGTTGAACTGTCAGCTCAAAACTTACCCGAACAAACTAAAACTCAAAAGCACCGCAAAAAAATTAATCCTCCTTTTAATTACCAATCTTAAAGATTTCAAATCGGAAATTGGCCGTCTTCAGGCCCTCCAAACCACTTCCGCTGTCGGTACCGCCAAAATTTTAACTACCCTCAAAGGCCCGCTTGGTTTAGTTACTGTTGCTGCCGCCGTCGTTGTTGTCGGTGTCAAATTAATAGACACCAAAACTACTTCAATTACCATTTCCAACTTTGGTTGTCGACCCATTCCGCCCCTGACCGAAAAGGCGGTCTCTCTCCCTGGTCTAAAATTGCCCGACTCGACTATTGCCAGTGGTGGTAGTGACACTCTTTCTATCCCGACTCTTCCTCTATCTGTTTCCCTGTCGCCGGGTTCAGTTACTCTTACTTCAGTCGGTTTTAGCCGTCAGTTTTCCCTTCCCTCCGAATATAAAGACGTTATTTTCGACGGCCAATCCTTAATGAATCGTCAAACTGATTTAAACTTAGGTAAGTCCAAAACTCACCGTCTCGAACTACATTGTCAATAATTTAGTTATTTATCCATTTTCCCCACATATTCTCCTTCTTTGGGAAAACCGGCCCTGTAATCAACCACCAGTTTTTGGGTCAGTGAATGTGGTAATAAATTTTCCGGTAATTTGTCTATTGGCAGCCATGTCAACCAATGGGTTCCCGGTTCTTTTTCCAGGTCAAACCGGTGTTCAATTTCCTCAAATTTATTAATATCCCCCAAAACAAAAATTTCCACACAGTGATCATCGCCCTCCGTCCAAATAAAATCACGGATATACAAAACTTTTTGAAACTTGAATTCCACTTCCTCTCCGCATTCTTCCCTTGTTTCTCGCAGGCACGCTTCCAGCATTGTTTCATTGTGTTCCATGTGGCCACCAATATAAAAGAAGAAATCCTTCTCTTTAGTATATTCGGTTAACAATTTATTATTTTTGATTACCACCAACCTAACCGTTACGTTCACCCCGTGATTTTTCATATAAAAATCATATCATGCCATTTTCTCCCTGTTTTTCCCAATGTTTTCTTGTAAAATAATCCTACCGTGAAACTCTTTTTTCATTTTCTCCGATTTTTGGGTAAGTATAAACGGCGCATGACCGTATTTCTGGTCGTGTCTACTGTTGCTGTGGCCTTGGAAACTATTCGTCCCTATTGGTTAAAAATGATTTTAGATAATATCACTATCACCCATCTTTCCGGAGTTTTCCCTTACCTTCTTCTCTTCGGCCTTTCCACTATAGGCGGTAATTTAATTTCCGCCTGGTCCTATTATTGGGGTGATGGAGTTATGATCCCCATGGCCCGCCGTATTCGTCAGACAGTCTATGAAAAAATGCTGGAACTTGATTTTGCCTATCATGTCAACAAAAGTACCGGTTCACTCATTAGCGCTTTCCGCCGTGGTGACTCTGCTATCTACGCCGTCTTCGTCAGTCTCTTTCATGAATTATATCGGATCTTAATTGCCCTTTTGGTCACTCTCACTTTTTTATATCGCACTTCACCTGATTTAGCCCTTGCCCTCTTACTTTTATTTATCGGTAACCTCCTTCTAATCCTTTGGCTGGTCAAAGTAAATCTTATTCACCGTAGTCGTTTTAATGACGCCGACGATGATATTTCCGGCATTATCACTGATTCCATTATTAATTTTGAGACCGTAAAATTTTTTGCCGCCGAGACCAAAGAATCCCGTCGTCTCGACCACAGCTTTATTGATTGGACAAAAAAATTTTGGGGTTTCAGCAATTCTTTCCGTTTAATGGATGTTGGTATCGGTACTTCTGCCGGTTTAGGAATGCTTTTTATTCTCTACCTATCCCTCACCAAACTCGGGCCATCTTTCACTTTGGGAGATCTGGTTATGGTTTCCGGTTTCATTACCGGTTTTTATTATCAATTTTTTAATTTATTTTTCCGGATTCGTGATATTGCCAAAAACCTCACCGATCTGGAAAAATATTTTGGTATTCTTGACAACGACATTATTGTCAAAGATCCGGCTATGCCTGTTACCATCAAGCACCCGGTTGGAGCTCTAACTTTTCGTTCTGTGGCTTTTGCTTATCCCGGTTCACCGGACAAGGTTCTTGATGATATTAATTTAACCATCGCCTCGGGTGAAAAAGTGGCCTTTGTCGGCCGCTCCGGTGCCGGTAAAACCACTCTGATTAAATTACTTCTCCGATTTTACGACGCTACTGCCGGTATTATCGAATTCGATGGAGTTGATATCTGTCGCCTGACCAAGTCTTATCTTCGGAGTCTCATGGCTGTTGTTCCCCAGGAGCCGATTATGTTTAACAATACGATTAAATTTAATTTAGCTTATGGCCGGGAATTTGCCTC
>JAGVHP010000032.1 GCA_020056515.1 Candidatus Shapirobacteria bacterium | reverse complement strand
TGCCGGAGCGACTGACAGTGCTTTAAAGGTAGGGGAGATTGGTGATTCGACGTATATTATTCAGGGTGACAATATATCACCTACACCGGAGTTACCTAGGAGTTGTAATCAGAGTTGTGGAGTAAATAATAATTGCGGGAATGGTTTGATTTGTTTTCCGCAATGGTGGCCGTGTTCTGGTGAAATGCCGGCAGAAATATTAAGCAAGACGCAAATTGCAGGGGAATCGTTAAGTACGGATGAAAAAAGCGTGTTAGTTGGAATTTGTCCGGAAGTTGAGGGGAATATACCAAATGTGATGCCACCAGTTTTATATGGAGTGTGTCGTAATCCCCAATGTCCGTTTAAGTCTGATTGTGAATGTCAGACAGGCAATGATGCGGTATTAAATTATAAAATAGCTTTTGCTAATGTTAATGGGAATGATGCTAAGTGTGTGGTAAATTGGCCGTTACAATTTATTGTTCTAGGTGGTGGAACATCACGGGCCTATTCAGGAATAATTCCCCAGAGCAAGGAAGTAGTGGGGGGAAAGTTGGTTTTTTCCGGATCTCTGGTGTTAACCGGTTTCCAGAGAAGAGCCGGAGTGGCGGTGTTTGCTAAGGGCCCTAAACATCTTCAGGTGAAATACGGTAAAAACAATCAGGAAGGACCGTATAATCAAGCCGGAGGAGAAATTGTTCTGACAGCAAATGCTGACACTAGCCCAGTATATGATTTTTCCAAATATCCAATCATTGCTGGTGATGTAGTCGGAGTCAGTTTGGAGACACCGGACGGATGGATAAACGGGGTTGACTTTTCTTTTGTGAAGTCTAAATCTTTAGTTCACGAGACAGTGACTGAGGGCGGCTATCTTAAGGGAGATTTGGATGGCAACTGTCAGGTTAATAGCAATGATGTTAATATCTTAAAAATTTCTCTGCAGGCTAAGCAGGGTGAACTTTATTAAAGAGATGAAAAAAAATAAAATTCTTTTGACATTAATCCCGGTGGTGGCAATAGTAATTATTATTGAGAGTGTGATTTTTTTAAGCCGTTCGACAAAAAAATTAGGACCGCAACTATTGAAGGTAGGTAGCAACATTCCCGTTAGTTTAAACTGGAAAGCAGATAAAGAAGTTGTAATTGGGAAAAGTGATGAAGTGATTTTAAACATGACGACGGAGAAAGATGTAGCTATTGATGCGGTGGATTTGTATATTAAATATGATCCGACCAAAGTTGCGATAAATAGTGTAGCTTTTGATAATAATTTTATTAAACCTAGTTTTAATAAAATTAATCCTGAAAAAGGTTTGGTGGTGATTAATTATTTAGTATCAGCGCCAAAGGGTTTTGAGTTAAAAACAGGTATGGGAATTGATTTGGCTAAATTAAAAGTTAATTATCAAGGTGTGGGTGAGGTCAGTTTTGAAGTGGGTAAGGGGACTTTGGTGGTTGAAAACGGATCGGCTAAAGTGTTACCTTTTAATGGTAGCGGTTTAATAGTTAAGGTAACTTCAGGACAATGAAGAAAAGTCTGTTTATTTTAAGTTTGGTTTTATGCTTAGGGGTATCCGCATCAAGCGCGGCCGTGGCTGGGCCGATGCTGAAGTTGTCCCCAAGTTCGGGAAGTTTTAGTAATGGTTCGACATTTAAAGTAACCGTCGGGGTTGATTCGGGGACGGCTAAATCAATGGCGGTGGATGCATTTTTGACTTTTGATGCCGGTAAATTGGAAGTAGTGTCAGTTGAGGATCCCAGTTCTCCGGCTTTTACCTTTTCAATGGGAAAAAATATTTATAATAGTGATGGGAAATTGGACATGTCCTTTAATCCTTCAGGGGACTCAGTCTTGGGTGAATCGGTGGCGATTGTTGGTGATTTGGCGGTGGTGACATTTAAGGCCAAGGGTACAGGGACAGCGGCGGTAAACTTTACCTGCCAGGCGGGTTCAACTATTGATACAAATATTTTTGATAATCAGGGAATCGACGTAATTGATTGTGCCAGTAATCAGAATGGTAGTTATACGATTACAGGTGATAGTGGTCCTCAACCTACTTCCCCTCCGGGGGCGACAGTGACTCCAAACAATGGTAGCGGTGCAGAATTACCTCAGACTGGTAGTGTGGGGACAACGATTGGCCTTTTGATCTTTGGGATTGTGGGTCTTATTGCCGGAACAATCCTAAAGTGGCTATGAAAGGGGCGGCTGGTATTAAGTCAATTTTAATAGTGGTGATTCTGATTTTGGTGGGAGTGTTGGGAGTGTTGGGGGTAAATACAGCCAAGACTTATATGAGTGGGGCGTCAGCTGATACCGAACCGAAGAGTGTGGTGGCGAAGTCGGCTGAAGATGGTAAAACTGCGACAATTAACTGGGTTTCAGATAAGGCGACGGTGGGAATAGTGGAATACGGAACCACTCCGGCCTCATTGCTTCTCAGGGCACCGGAATCAGATCAAACAGTAAGCCATGCGGTAGTATTATCGCCGCTTAAGGCCAACACTAATTATTATTTTCGAATTAGGGTGGGGGAAGAAGTGTTTGATAATAGCGGTATTCCCTATTCTTTTAAAACTAAAGTGGGTGGTGGAGAAGGGGCGACGCCGACAAAAATTGTAGAAGTTATTCCGACCGTGAAGGCTGGAGGGTGCCAGAAAGGAGTGGACTCTAATGGGGATGGAACAATTAACAGTAAGGATTATATTGATTGTTTAAGGAAGACTCCGGCGGTGCCAACAACTGTG
Organism: Candidatus Shapirobacteria bacterium; assembly: GCA_020056515.1. Classification (GTDB taxonomy): domain Bacteria; phylum Patescibacteriota; class Microgenomatia; order UBA12405; family UBA12405; genus UBA12158. Next base: position 11,679 of record JAGVHP010000032.1, on the reverse strand, counting down.
TCAAAGTGTAAATCCGGGGTCGATTACAACGGAGATAAAATAGTTAATAGTCTGGACTTGGTTAAGTGTTTACAAAATCAGTAGGACCGGATAGAATAGCAAAGTTAAAAAATATTAAGGAGGTGTTTTTATTTGGCAATTGTAGTTACTAAAAAAAAGGGTGAGTCAAAAGACGATATTATTGGTAAATTTCGGAGGTTGTGTTTGGAGGAAGACATAATTGAAGAGATTCGAAAAAGAACCGCTTACAGCAAACCGTCGGAAGAGAGATATGCATTGAAAAAAGTTATTATTTGGCGGAAGAAATGCCGCCGAAGATCTAAGAAAATAAGACGAAATGTGGCGAAGTAAATTAAAAACTGACTGTGATGCCGCCCTAAAATTAGGAGACGTTCGAATGGTGGGTGTATTAAGGTATTTGATTTCAGTTTTGGATAAAAGGGAACTACAACTACCGAGTGGGAAAATGGATGAATCTGAAGAAATAAAGGTATTGCGAAAGGAAATGAAAAATAAAGAAGAGGCAAGAGCCATGTTTCTGAAAGCAGAGAGAGTAGATTTGGTTTCTGAGCAGGATTATGAAATAGAAGTGTTGAAAAAGTATTTGCCGGTGGGAATATCAGAAGAAGAAGTTGAAAAAATAGTCGATGAGGTTATATTAGAGAAGGGAAAAAATTTCGGAGCGATTATGGGAGAAACGATAAAAAGACTGGGGGGTAAAGTCGGCGGAGAAACGGTTTCCAAGATTGTTAAAGATAAATTAGCGTGATACTGATAAAACACCCCCGAAACTGGGGACTAAAGGAAGAAAAAGTCAGAGTAGCGGCTAAAAAAGCATTGTGGGATTTGGGATATGGGGAGGATAAGGTGGAATTGAGTATTATGTTTGTGGGAAAAATAAGAGCGAAGAAATTAAATAAGCAATATAGGGAGAAGGATTATGTGCCACAGGTGTTGGGTTTTCCGATGTCGAGAGAAGTAGATAGTGATGGATTGATACGGTTGGGTGATATAGTAATTTGTACTGAAAAATTAAAATATGAAGCCAAATTGCTGAATAATAATTTAGATGAGGTACTAAAAGAATGGATGATTCATGGGGTGGAAAACTTGATGAAATAAAATCCCTCTAAATCTCCCTTTGACAAGGGAGACTTTACGTGATGTAGAGAGCCATATTGTGGTTGAGGGTATTTCAATTTAAAATGGGGCATGTCAGTATTTCATCTTAAGTATCGGCCACAGAGAGTGTGTGAGCTGGATTTACCTGATGTATCGGAAAAATTAAAGAAGTTGCTCGAGGCTAAAGAAATTCCTCAAACCTGGCTTTTTGCCGGACCTAAGGGTTGCGGGAAAACATCGGCGGCCAGAATTGTAGCTCGGGCAATAAATTGTCTAAAACCACAAGGTGTCGAGCCCTGTAATGAGTGTTTGAATTGCAAGGAAATATTGAAAGGGAATAGTTTGGATATTTTGGAAATTGACGCGGCTTCAAACAGAGGGATTGATGATGTCAGGAGTCTTAAAGAAGGAGCATATTTAAGTCCAAGCCGATTAAAAAAGAAAGTAATGATAATTGACGAGGTTCATATGCTGACCCGGGAGGCCTTTAACGCCCTTCTCAAGCTTCTGGAGGAGCCGCCAAAGGACTTATTTCTGATCTTGTGTACTACCGATGAAGAAAAAATTCCGGATACGGTGTTATCGCGCTTAAGCCGGGTTAATTTTACCAGAGGTAAGGAAGCTGATTTAATGTCGTCACTAAAAAAAATTATTGACGGAGAAAAAATAAAAATTGAGCCGGCAGCAATTAAATTGTTAATTTCGAGGTCAGACGGAAGTTTTCGTAATATCCAGAGATCTTTTAATGAGGTATTTTTGGAAGTTGGTAAAAACATTAGTGTTAAAGACATGTCGGAATTTTTGGAAAAGAGCGGAGAGTATCAGGGTGAGGAAATCGAGAAAGATTTGATGAAAAATTCAGGAAAGGAAATATTAAATAAGCTACAAAAACTAGCAATAATGGGAGCTAATTTTGGGACTTTACGGGAAAAGTGGGTTGATTATTTTCAAAAAAAATTGTTGTCATTTTACGGAGTGGGTGAAAAGTCAACGGAGGGTTTGAATATGGTAGAGGTAATAAGATGGTTGTCATTGTTAATTGAAGCCGGGAAAAAAGAAAAGTTGACTGAGCTGTCGCAATTACCACTACAGCTGGCAGTGGTGGAGTTTTTGGGAGAAAAAAAAGTAATAGTTATTGAGCCGAAGGTCGCCGACGTCGAGCCAAAGAGAGAGGAACCTAAAATTACAAAAAGAAGTAACGATAAGGTAAGTTTGGAGGAGGTTGAAAAAAAATGGAGCCAGGTGTTGGCGGCGGTTAAACCGTATAATCATTCAGTAGAGGCCTTTTTGAGGGCTGCCAGGCCAGAGAAAATTAAAGATGGGGTGTTGGTATTGGGGGTGTTCTATAAGTTTCATAAAGAGAGGTTGGAAGAAAACAAAAACCGAAAGATTGTTAATGCAGGTTTAGCAGAAGTACTGGGGGATGAAATTGAGTTTGAGTGCCTATTAACTGAAAACAAAAAAGTGATAACAAGAGAGTCCACTGCCGCTGGAGTTACAACAGGTAAGACGGACGAGGGAGAAATTAACGAAATTGCTGAAAGGATATTTAGCTAGGGAGATGTTAAAATAAATTATGTTTGATAAAGCCAAAATGATTGCCCAAGCTTTTAGGTTAAAAAAGGCGGTCGAAGCTGAGATGGTGGAGATTGAAGAAAACGGAATAGTGATAAAGGTTTCGGGAGATCAAAAAATAAAATATCTGTCGATAAACGGAGTAGAAAATAAGACACTGGTGGATACTATCAATAAAGTATTGAAGAAATCACAGGAAGTAGCGGCTAAAAAAATGAAAGATATGGGTGGGTTGGAAGGTTTATTTTAAATTTGTGGTGAAGTTACCCAAAGCGTTAAGCCGGTTAATTGAGTCGCTTCAACGGTTGCCGGGGGTAGGGCCAAAAAGTGCCGGGAGATTAGCCTTTTATTTGTTACGGACTCCGAGAGAATTTAATAATGATTTAGCTCTGGCCATAAGTGAATTGAAGGAAAAGGTACGAATTTGTAGTAACTGTTTTGGGGTGAGTGAGGAGGAGCTATGTGCGGTTTGCAGTGACACAAATCGGGATAGAAGCCAGTTGTGTGTGGTAGAAAGGGCTGATGATGTGCTGTCATTTGAGGCTATCGGTGGGTATAGGGGGGTTTATCATGTTTTGGGCGGGGTAATAAACCCCTTGGATCATGTCGGGCCGGAGGACATAAAGATCGCCGAACTTTTAGGAAAAGTCAAAAATAAAGAAATATCGGAAGTTATTATGGCTACCAATTTGACCATGGAAGGGGAAGCGACGGCACTATATATCAAAAATCAAATATCAAAAATCAAAGATAATATTAAAATTACCAGATTAGGAAGTGGATTGCCAATGGGAGCGGATTTGGGGTTTGCTGATTTAGCAACTTTAGAGAAAGCTTTAGAGGGGAGGAGAGTTTGGTGATAAAAAAATTTCTTTCCAGTTTGGGACAGATAGCGACGGAGACAGTAGAAAAGGCGGCTGAGGAAACAGTCAATATTGCCAGCAGGGTAATAACAGGACAGGAGCTGGTAGGGGACATAAAACCGATGAATGAGGCGGAAATAGCTAAGGCTAAAGAGGAGGAAGAGAAAAAGCAAGCCGCCTACGCTGAAGCTACGGCGGGTCGAGGCAGAAACGTGGAAAAGGAAATTGAAGAAGTGCGAGATGAGAAAAAGAAAAAAGAAGAAGAGGAAGAAAGACTGTTTTTGGAAAATTTAAAAAGACAACGGGAGGCGGAAGAGGCAGAAAGAAATCAAAGAGTAGACGAAACAGGAAACCCGGAGCGGGAGGCTAAGAAGAGACAGTTTGTACCCGGTCCGAAAAAGAAGCAGCAACCGGATCTCAGCCAATTGTCCCAAACGAGTGAATTTAAGGGTAAAATTGACTGATGGTTATTTACAATACCGCCACCCGAAAAAAGGAAGAACTGAAAACGATAATACCCGGGAAGGTAGGGATATATAGCTGCGGGCCGACGGTGTATAGCAGCCCTCATATTGGTAACATGTATGCCTATGTTTGTTGGGATGTGCTGGTCAGAACTTTAAGATATTTGGGTTTTGAGGTGAAACAGGTAGTTAATATCACCGATGTCGGCCACTTAACTTCTGACGCTGACGAGGGTGAGGATAAAATGGAAAAAGGATCAAAAAAAGAAGGGGTATCAGCTTGGGATTTGGCTAAAAAATATGAAAACGAGTTTTTAGAAAATTTAAAATTGTTAAATATTGAGACACCGGCGGTAATGCCGAGAGCGACTGATCATATTCCGGAACAAATTGAATTAATAAAAAAAATAGAAGCCAATGGTTTTACTTATAAAATAAGTGATGGAATTTATTTTGATACGGCTAAGTTTCCGGGTTATGGCGATTTTGGTCATTTGGATTTGGAAAAAATAAAAGCCAGAGTGGAGGAAAATAAGGAGAAGAAAAGTCCGGCCGATTTTGCCTTGTGGAAGTTTTCACCAAAAGACGGGACAAGGAGACAAATGGAATGGGAGAGTCCTTGGGGGGTGGGGTTTCCCGGCTGGCACATTGAGTGTACGGCGATGTCAACTAAATATCTTGGCAACCCTTTTGATATCCATACCGGCGGGGAAGATCATATCGCCATCCACCATACTAATGAAATAACTCAAGGCTTTGGGGCTTGGGGGCGACAAACCGCCAATATTTGGATGCACAATACTTTTATTACTTTTGACGGTAGTAAAATCAGTAAATCAACGGGTGGTCTTTATACTGTCTTTGACCTGAAAGGCCTGAGTTTTAATGTTTTGGCTTACAGATATCTGGTTTTAACATCACATTACCGGAAAGGTTTAGAGTTTTCTTTAGATTCATTGAAGGCCGCACAAGTGGCTTTGGATAAATTAAGAGGTTTTTTAGCAGAAATTGAAGTTGGGAGAGAGATTGACAAAAATTATAAAGAAAAATTTGTTGAGATTTTAGGTGACGATTTGGCAATGCCGGAAGTGATGGCTTTGGTGTGGAGACTGGTGAAGGATGAGAATATAAAACCGGAAGACAAAAAGGCGACTCTTTTAGATTTTGATAGAGTATTGGGACTGAAATTGGATGAGAGGTCAAAAGGAGAGGAAATTTCTGACGAAATTAGTAAAATGGCAGCTTTAAGACTGGAGGCAAGAAGGGTAGGTAATTGGACGGAGTCGGACAGACTGCGGGATCTTATTAAAACGAAAGGATATGTCATTGAAGATTTGAAAAATGATTGTAAAATAAAGAAGCTCGTGATAAGCTAATTAGCTTTATGAAAAAGGTTTTCGACTACCAGGTAATAGTGGTGTTTAACCCCAAAGCTGAAGAGAAGAACAAGGAAAAGGTTCTCTCTAAATTAGGGGAGGTACTGACACCTTTTGAGGCTAAAATTAATTCAAAAGAACAATTGGGAACAAAGGAACTGGCATATTTAATTAAAAATCATAACAAGGGGGATTTTTGGAAGCTAAAAGTCACAACCCCTAAGCCTTTAAATATAAAGGAAATCAGTAGTTATCTTAACCGAGAAACGGAGGTTATTCGTTATTTAATTTTAAAGGAATAAAGATATGCCAAGTAGATGTCTCAATCGAGTGCTGTTAATAGGGAATTTAACCCGTGATCCGGAGCTAAGGTATACACCAGCCGGGATGGCGGTAGTGTCTATGGGTTTGGCCACCAACCGGTCTTGGGTAACTAAGCAAGGAGAACGTAAAGAAGATGCTCAATTTCACCGGATTGTAGCTTGGAACAAACTGGCTGAATTGTGTTCCCAGTTACTCTCAAAAGGCCGTCGGATCTATGTTGAAGGCCGGATTCAGTATCGGGAAATTGTTGATGCCAACAACATGCGAAAGCAGGTATCAGAGATAGTGATTGACGACATGATAATTTTAGATAATAAGGGAATCGGAGCCGGTGGCAGTGGCCAGAGAATTGACTCTTCGGTAGCCGAATCAGAGGTGCCGATTGCAGGTGAAACAATTGAGGATATTGTCATCCCAGATGATTTAGGGGCCGAGCCGGCTCTAGTAGCGGAAGAAGCGGCGCCTAAAGAGGAAAAAGCTGAGGAGCCGGTCGCTGCCGCTGATGACAGCTCTAGCGCACCGAAGGAGGAGATGCCATTTTAATATATGAAAAATTCCCGCGGCGGTAAAGATAAATTCAAAATCCCAACTAAAGGGAGAGGAAAGGAGTGTCTTTTTTGTAAAGAAAAAAGCAGTCCAAGGTGGGAAGATTATTCGAAATTTTCCATATATTTGTCAAATAGGGGAAGAATTTTGTCAGCACCGATAACCGGGGTATGCATGAAACATCAAAGACGTTTGGCAGTGGCGGTAAAACAGTGCAGACACCTGGGTTTGTTGCCTTTCACCACCAAGGCCGAGTAGAATAGGTTCATGAAAAAGATTGTCTGGGTGTTGAGGGTGCCAGAGGGAGCGAGGGTGGTGATAAAAAATGACGATAAAGTAAATAAGGGTGACGTGGTTTATGGACTGGAGGGGGGAAATGTAGTTAGATTACCCCTGAAAGGATGGAAAAGTTTGAGGACTGGGGTAAAAGAAGAGATAAAAAAAAGGGTTGATAATAGAAAATTAGTTTTGGGTGAACCTTTGTGGAGTGGCGGGTGGTTTGGATTACACAAGCTAAGATCTCCACGGAGTGGAAAGTGTATGGGGATTGACGACTTGGGGATGATTATGTTTTTGGGTGAATCTGAGACCAAGTATTATTCTCCGGTAACTTGCCATCAGGTGAGGGTGGAAAAAGAGAAGATAACTTTTAATATGAAAGGTTGGGAAAAGATGGCGGAGGGAATAAGTGAAATAAAAGGTTGGGGTGAGTTTAGGGGTAGATGGGTAAAGAATTTATCAGAAATATCGTCAGATGTTGAAAATCAGGTGATTGTGGCGGAGGGGGAGGAAGCGATAGTAGCTAAAGCAGAAGCCCTGGGGGTTGGGGGAATAATAATAGTTGATATGGAAATAGAAGATGACTTTAAGGGGGCAGGGATTCCAATAGTGAAAATGGAAAAAAGGGAAGCTGAGGATTTGATAAAACTATCCAAGGAAACGGCTAGATCAAGGTTATGGTTAAATCCCCTAAGTGGCAAGGTATTGCTGGTGCTAGAATAAAAAAGATGCAACGCAAAATAAGAAATATTGCTTTAATTTTGGCGACTATCGGGATAACTATGACTGTCGGTTACCGAATCGGTTGGGATCAGGCGTTTAGAAAAAATATAGGTAAGGATAAATTAGACTTGAGGCTGATGTGGCAGGTTCGGGAGGTGTTACAAAAAAAATATCTTGATAAAGACCAAATCAAAGATAAAAACATGGTTTATGGAGCTATTTCGGGATTGGTGCAGTCACTGGGTGATCCCTATACAGTATTTTTGCCGCCAACGGAAAATAAGGCCAGTAATGAAGACTTAGCGGGGGAATTTGGAGGGGTTGGGATTCAGCTGGGATATAAGGATAAAACTTTAGCGGTAGTGGCACCTTTAGCTAAAACTCCGGCAGAAAAGGCGGGGCTGAAGGCCGGGGATTTGATTTTGAAAATAAAAGATGTAGGAAAAAATGTTGACCGAGATACAGCGGGGATATCTTTGGATGAGGCGGTAAATTTGATCCGGGGCAGGGTGGGGACAGAGGTAACTTTAAAAATGTTTCGGGAGGGGATGACAGGGACTTTTGACGTGGTACTAAAGAGGGATAATATTGTAGTACCCAGTTTGGAGATGGAAATAAAGACGGAAAAAGGAAATAATGTAGTTTGGATAAAATTGTATAAATTTAGTGAACAGGTATATAAGGACTGGCCGAATCTGGTGGATAAAATATTGGCTGAAAAAAATAAAAAACCGGGTACTTTTGGAGGAATTGTGCTGGATTTGCGAAATAATCCGGGTGGATTTTTGCAGGCGAGTGTTTTGGTGGTGTCAGATTTTATCAGAGACGGAGTGGTGGTGGAACAGGAGGATTCAAGTGGACAAAAAATAACCTATCGGACAGAAAAGGGTCGGGGGAAATTGGTAAATGAAAAATTAGTTGTACTGATAAACGGTGGCAGCGCATCGGCTTCGGAAATCTTGGCCGGAGCTTTGCGGGATTATAACCGGGGTAAGTTGGTGGGGGAAAAGTCTTTTGGGAAAGGAACAGTCCAAAGTCCGGAGGATTTCACTGATGGATCGGGACTCCACATCACTATTGCCAAGTGGCTTCTTCCCGGTGGTAAAAGTATTCATGGTGAGGGAGTTAGCCCTGACATAGAAGTAAAACCGGGCGATGATCCCAAAGTCGATGTTCAGTATTTAAAAGCGGTTGAGGTGTTGTTGAAGTAGTATTATAATTTTCCTATGAAAGAAACTAATAATATAAAGAATTTGTTTATCGGTTTAGGGATGGGGGTGGTGCTGACTCTGGCGGTGTTGGGAGGAGCGATAATAGACCGAAAGATAGGTATAAAGTTGATCGACAAAATAACCGGAAAGGTTGAGAAGGTTGAGTCGGTTGTCAGCGGGAAAAGGGAAATAATCGATGAAGAATCGGTGGTGACGACGGTAGTGGAAAAAGCGACAGTCAGTGTGGTGACGGTATCTATTAGTAAAACTAATATAGTTAGTTTGGATCCATTTTGGGGAATGGATTTTTTTGGCGGGTTTTTTGGAGCTCCCGGCCAACAGAGAGAGCAAAAAATCGAACAGGATATAGGAACCGGGTTTATTATCAGCGAAGATGGATTGATAGTGACCAATAAACATGTGGTGGCTGACACGCAGGCCAAATATAAAGTGATTGTCGGTAAAGACGAAGTGGCAGAGGTAGTGAATATTTATCGGGATCCGATTAGTGATTTGGCTATACTCAAGGTAAATAAAACCGGTTTAACTCCGGTAAAATTGGGTGATTCGGACAAATTAAAAGTAGGCCAGACAGTGATTGCTATCGGTACGGCTTTGGGTGAGTTTAGATCGACGGTAACCAAGGGGGTGATATCGGGATTGGGAAGAGGAATAACGGCCGGGAGTCCGTTTGAAGGAAGTGAAAAACTGGATAATGTGATTCAAACAGATGCGGCCATAAATCCGGGAAATTCTGGCGGACCTTTGTTTAATTCCGGTGGTGAAGTAATCGGGGTAAATGTGGCAGTATCTTCGGCGGGTCAAAATATCGGGTTTGCTTTACCGATAAACATTGTTAAAGAATCAATTGGTAATTTTAAAAGTACGGGACAATTTGACAGGCCGTATTTAGGGGTAGTTTATCGGATGGTGAGTAAGCAGGCGGCACTGTTAAATGAGGTCCCCAGTGGCGCTTATGTGGTGGAGGTGGTATCGGGAAGCCCGGCAGAGAAAGCTGGAGTAAAAGTGGAGGATATTATTACCGAAGTAGATGGTAAAAAGCTGTCCGATGAAAAAAATACGGTACTATCAACTTATATTAACACCCGAAAGATAGGGGATACTATAACTATGAAAATCTGGCGTGATAAAAAAGAAATCGAGATTAAGGTGAAGCTGGAGAAGAAGGGTTAATTATATTTTTCTGTCCTGGACAAAAGCTTTGACGGTGGTATCTTGGCTTCGAGGTTCTTGAAATAAAACCCCGATTCTTCGTACAGTGCCTTGAGGTGGAGGTATCGATTTAAAGGTATCTCGGGCATCTTTTAATAGTTCAAGGGTGACCTGGGGACCCGTATCAAGGTGCTCATTTTGGGAAACTATTCTAATAGCTTCAGCTATAATGGAAGTTTCGATAAGACTGGGTAGGTGAGCTCTAGTAAAAGGCATTTGGGCAAGAAGAATTGCTGTTGAGTGAGTTTCTTGTTGTAGTACTTGCACTTCAACTTTACGACCACCATGTCCTATCGGAACTCGGGCAGTATGTCGGAATATTGTCATTAGTGGGAGTATATCCTGATAGTGTATATTTTACAAGTTATGGGGTATATTATTAGGTTGAGAGAAGGGTGTGTGGTGAGTTATAATACGGGTTATGGTGTCTTTTATAAAAGGGGTGGCGGTGACAGTAACTCGAGGAAGAGAGGCGGCTTGTTTTGGTCCAGGAGTGTACCATGAGATGCAGGTTTTAGGGGGTCAGAGTTTAGATCTAGTGGCGAGGAGAAATGGAGGACTGGGAAGTCCGTCATCATGGCAGGTGGCGAGAACAGATTTGGATAAGATAAAATATGACGCCGAAAACCCTATTATGTTTGCCGTCAGGGTAAGGGGCCAAGGAGGTTTGGCAGAAGTTAAAATTGTGAGTACGGTAGCTGTAGTATTAGGTGAAAATAGACTACATCTTTGGTCGGATCGGAATTTGGTTAACGAAAATACCGGTAGAAAGGGTTTGTCCGTGGGTAATTCGCCCTTTTTTTGTGAGGGTGTATTTAAATTACGTGAAGTTGGAGATAAGCTGGACGTTGGAGTTGCCGGAGAGGCATATGGTACGAAATTAATGTCTATAAGAATGGTGGCAGTGGCAGGTGGTTTACGGACTTAATATAGTGAGTTCGAGAAGCAGGTCAGTCAGGTCGCCGTCGAGGCATTTAGATAAAGGAAATTCTTTGTTAATCCGGTGGTCTTTGATTTGATTACGGGCGTAATTGTAGGTACGGATTTTATCAGCCCGCATAGCCAAGCCGATTTTGTCACGGGTAGAGCCGGTAGCAGCCAGGCGCTTGTCTTCCTCCATTTGCCAGAGTTTGGCCCGAAGAAGGTCCAGAGCGATTTCCCGGTTTTGTTGTTGAGAGCGTTCTTGGCGGACGGAGAAGGTTAACCCTGTTGGTTTATGGAGAAGCCGAACGGCAGTGGAGACCTTATTGACATTCTGACCGCCGTGACCGCCGGCGCGGGAGGCGGTGATTTCAATATCGTCGGGATTGAATTGAACATCAGAAGAGGTGATTTTAGGGAGGACAACAACGGCGGCAGTCGAGGTGTGGATTCGGCCATGTTTTTCGGTTACCGGTATTCGTTGAACCCGATGGGTACCGGTTTCCCATTGGAGCTGATCAAAGGCACCAATACCGGAGATTTTGATTATGTTTGTATCAATTTGGGTGGTAAGCCATCCGACTTTGGTAGCATAGCGGCTATACATGCGCATCAAATCATCCATCCAGAGGCTGGATTCTTCGCCGCCGGGACCGGGACGGAATTCGAGAATGGCAATATTAGGATTAATGGTAGGCATCTAATTCAATTTTTCTTTTTCGATTTTCTTGGTCTTATCAGATTTTTTAGCCAATTTTTTAGCTTTGAAGGCAACACCTTGAGCTTGTTTTTCCCGAAACTTATCAATTCTTCCTTTGATGTCGACAAATTTTTGAGTGCCGGTAAAAAATGGATGACAAAGGCTGCAAACTTCGACTTCGATTTTTTCGACAGTAGAACCGGTGGTATATTTGTTGCCACAGGCACAAGTTACGGCGCAGTTATCAAAATATTGAGGATGAATAGCGGCTTTCATAGGGTTGATTATATCAATAAACAAAGGAATTTTCTGAAATAGATTATTATGTATTTTCATTTAATT
>JAGVHP010000035.1 GCA_020056515.1 Candidatus Shapirobacteria bacterium | reverse complement strand
TGGTTGGTGTGGACCGGCGGTTATTCAAATGGTTCTGGCCAAGGTCGGAATTGATAAAAGTCAGACCGCAATTGCCAAGAAAGTCTATAAAAAATGGTGGGGAGTACCACAGCAAATTATTTTGGCCTATCTTAGTAAATTTTTCAAAATCGTTAATTATAAACAAAACGCTACCTTCAAGGATATCTCCTTTCACCTTAAAAAGGGTAATATTGTTGTCGTCAATTGGTGGGACGATTTGGACGGCGAATTACCCGAAGGTCATTATAGTATTGTCGGAAACTACGACGGCAAACTCAAGACTCTCACCCTGGTTGATCCCACCAACGCCCGGAAAGGAATTTGGACCATTAAGTCTTCGGAATTTAATAAAAGATGGTACGACACTCTCGATATCCATGACCGAACCTGGGTTGAGGGCTGGATGCTTTGGGTCGACCCCAAAAGTAAAATTTAATTACCCCAGCCGTCTTCCCGCCATTTTTGATGGACCCCCCTGTTGAATTGTCTTCGTCTCAATCCGATTTTGTCATGTGATTCAAAGCCTTCATCCGCCCCTGGCATTGGATCCTCTAAGCGAATTCTAATCCCAGGAGCTTGGTTTTCACCAATCTCTTCTTCGGAGCTCAATGTCAGGGTAACTGCAAAATCCGGCAACACAGTCAAATTATACATCCATCAAACGTTTTGAGTTATAATAGGTTATGTTTAGCATTCATCAAATCTTTGTTATCGCCGGTTTGCTTTTGGCTCTGGTTGAATTGGTACTCGGTGTGGCCACCGGTTTTGATTTGGTTATTATGGGAACAGTTTTAATATTAGGTGGTTTTATCGGTGGTCTTTTTAACAACCTCTATCTCACTTTGGGTGCTTCCATCACTCTCGGTATTCTTTACCTCTTTTTTGGTCGTTCCTTTATTAAAAAGAAATTGATTGTCATCACTAAACACACCAACATCGACAAACTGATTGGTGACACCGGAGTGGTTATTCGTTCCATTACCCCCGACACCGCCGGCATGGTCCGCCTCGGTGACGAAGATTGGCGGGCAAGTAGCTCCGAGATTATTTACGAAAAAGAAAAAGTTGAAGTTCTCAATATTGAAGGCGTTACATTAATAGTTAAAAAAAAGTAAATGTTTGAAACTACAATTTTCTGGATTGTCTTTATTATTGTCGGTATTGCCATTTTAAAAAGTTTTCGGATTGTCAAACAATACGAAAAAGGGTTGGTGGTCCGTCTTGGCAAATACAATCACACCGTGGATTCCGGAATTACCCTTTTGGTACCCTTTATTGACTCGATAATTATTGTCGATCTTCGGGAAAAAGTTATGAACGTCCAGCCCCAGAAGGTGATTACCAAAGATAATGTTTCTGTCATTGTTGACGCTGTTATCTATTACAAAGTTGTCGATCCGGTCAAGGCCGAATTTGAAATCGAAGATTTTGATTATGCCGCCACTACTTTAGCCCAAACCAATTTAAGAAACTTAATCGGCGACACTTCTCTTGACGAAACTCTGACTGCTCGCGATAGTATTAATACCTCTCTGCGTCAGGTATTAGATGAATCCACCAATGCTTGGGGGGTTAAAGTCACCAAAGTCGAACTCCAAAAAATTGACCCACCCCAGGATATTACCGACTCGATGAGCCAACAGATGAAGGCCGAGCGGGAAAAAAGAGCCCGGATTTTGGAAGCTGAAGGTTTCCGCCAATCAGAAATTTTAAAGGCTGAAGGTGATGCTCAAGCCAGACTACTTCGAGCCGACGCTGAGGCCAAATCAGTCACCATGGTCGCCAAAGCCGCCGAGGCCTCATTTTCCGACCGGGCCCAAAAATTACGTCAATTGGAAGTTACTGAAAAAGTTCTCAGTGGTCCCTCGACTAAATTTGTCTTACCCACCAACGGGGAACTCGTCAGCGTCTTAAATCTTGACGGCAAGACCAAAGTTCTACCATTGAAAAAGTAGTTCTAAAATATTTTTTCCGCTATTTCAGTAGTCACTAAAAGATTTTCTGCATTGGATCTTCCGGTTTCGATTCTTATTGGGACCCTGGGTAAAAATCCTGGCACACTTTCAAAATATCCAGGTTTTCTAAAGCTAGGAATTACTCCAGCCTCAATACAGGCAATCACCGCCTTTGGAACTTTAAAAAAAGGAACCAGTATTTCATTTTTAAGTCTTGTATTTAATGCCATGCCGAATTCTAACATACAGATGTCAATACTTCAGCTTTTATTCGGCGATGATACCTTGACGTGGATATGTATTCATGTTTGACTTTCATATGAAGAAAACAAAAACTAAATCTCCTGATGTTTTAAAAAGTAACAAACTCGAAGCTGTCCGTTTAGCCATGGAACAAATCACCAAAGCCTATGGCGATGGCGCCATCATGAAAATGGGTGATCGCGGTGAAATGAAAGTTGATGTTATTCCCACCGGTTGTCTCCCCATCGACATTGCCTTAGGTGTCGGCGGTTTACCCCGCGGTCGGGTAACTGAAATCTTTGGTCCCGAAGCTTCCGGCAAAACCACTCTTTGTCTCCACGTCATCAAAGAAGCCCAAAAATTAGGCGGTACCGCCGCCTTTATCGATGCCGAACATGCTCTTGATCCCTCCCGGACCGCTGCCATTGGTGTCGATCTTGACAATCTTCTGATTTCTCAACCCGACAATGGCGAGCAAGCTCTGGAAATTGTGGAAACTTTAGTTCGTAGCAACGCCGTTGATGTGATTGTGGTTGATTCGGTGGCTGCCTTAGTACCAAAGGCCGAGATCGAGGGTGAGATGGGGGATTCGATGATGGGGCTTCAGGCCCGCCTCATGTCCCAAGCTTTACGAAAATTAACCGGTGCTATCAGTAAGTCTAAAACCGTGGTTATTTTTACCAACCAAATGCGCCAAAAAATCGGTGTTATGTTTGGTAACCCCGAAACTACCACCGGCGGACTGGCCCTCAAGTTTTATTCATCGATTCGGATTGATGTTCGTAAAATCGCCAATATCAAAACCAGTGGCGGCGATCCCATCGGTTCCCAGCATCGGGCCCGGATTGTCAAAAACAAAATTGCTCCGCCTTTTAAAGAAGCTGAATTCGATATTATGAATACCGAAGGTATTTCCGTTTTCGGATCCCTCGTTGATGCTGGTGTCAAATACGGCTCAATTGTCAAGGCCGGTGCTTTCTTCAAAATCGGTGAGGAAAATCTTCAGGGACGCGAAGGTGCCAAAAAATATCTTCGGGAAAACCCCAAGGTGGCCGCCTCTTTAACTGCCGATATTTGGGATAAAATCGAAAAAGGAATAGCCAATGATACTGCAGCAGATCCGGCCGAGTAAAAGCCCGGAAAAAATCTACCTTTTGTTTAACAATGGCTCTTTATTACCCCTCAAACTTGATGATTATGTCTTGGAAAAATTAAAATCAGGACAAGTTATTACCGATTCCTTGTTTGACCGATTGTCCGTCCTGTCATTAACTTATTTATTGAAAAATTATGCTCTCCGTCAAATCGCCATTTCTCCCAAAATTGAAACGGTTCTTCGCCCCAAACTCAATCGCCAAGTTGATATATATTTTCATAAATTCTCTTTTGCCCCCATCGATACCCAACCAATTATTGCCGACCTTATTGATTATTTAAATCAAAAAAAACTTCTTGATCCCACTACCTATGCCTCTTATCTGATCAACCGAAATCCATCTAAATCCCTTCACTACCTTCGTCAACTTTTTTCTCATCATCATCTTGACCATTCTCTCCTGACATTTTCGACAGATGATTTAATTAAAATCAAAAAACTTGTTGATAAAAAAACAAAGTCTTTACCAAAGCCCATGGATTTTAAGACCAAAACCCGACTAATCGGCTTTTTAACGCGAAAAGGTTTTGCCTATTCTGACATAAAAACCGCCATTGACGAAATCGTTAAGGTCGGTTAGACTAAAGCACTAAGAAATATAATTATTTTTTTCATTTTTTTACCCTT
>JAGVHP010000003.1 GCA_020056515.1 Candidatus Shapirobacteria bacterium | reverse complement strand
CTAAAAAATATCGGCTCGAACTTCATTTTGAAAGATAAAAAATTCCAATTTGCGCTTAAAATCGGCTGGCGAGCCCTCGCAGAGGGCGAGCCAACAAAGACATTTCCCAATTGGCGGAGAGGACAGGAGTCGAACCTGCATGCCCTTGCGGGCGCTTGTTTTCAAAACAAGTTCCTTACCATTCGGAGCACCTCTCCAATGCTCGAATTATAACAAAAATAGGCTATTTAGATTAAGTCCGTGATAAAATTTTTGTTACAATATCAAGATTTGCCTGGATAGCTCAGTTGGTAGAGCATCCCCTTGGTAAGGGGAAGGTCAAGGATTCGAATTCCTTTCCAGGCTCAATTTTCCCACTTGTGTTTTAGGTATACTCCTACTAAAATGGTGTTAGTATGAAAAAACGACAGGTGTATTTGGATTATGCGGCGACTACACCGGTGGATCCGAGGGTGGTAAAGGCGATGGGGCCATATTGGGGAAAGTTTGTTGGCAACACCATGTCGATGCATAGCCAGGGGATGAAGGCGTCAGCAGCGGTTGAAAAGACTAGGGAAATAATCGCGAAATTTATTGGGGCGGAAACTGAGGAAATTGTGTTTACCGGCAGTGCCACCGAAAGTAATAATCTAGCCTTAAAAGGGGTGGCAGAAGCTAATCCTTTGAAGAAAAAAATATTAATATCATCGATTGAGCATGATTGTGTGGCAGAAAGTGCCAAGTGGTTAGCGGGTAAGGGTTATGAGACAAAGGAAATTCCGGTAAAACGTTCCGGTTTGATAGACTTTGAGTGGTTAGAGAAGGAACTGACCGAGAAAGTTTTGTTGGTTTCGGTGATTCATGGAAACAATGAAATCGGAACAATCCAGGATATTGGGAGGATAGGAGAGATGTGTCGGGAAAAAGGAGTTTTGTTTCACACTGATGCCTCGCAGAGTTTTGGAAAAGTACTAATTAACGTACAAGAGATGGAGATTGATCTATTAACGGCCTCATCCCATAAAATTTATGGTCCCAAAGGAGTAGCGATTTTATATGTCCGAAACGGGGTAGCCATAAATCCCATACTACATGGCGGTGGACATGAAGGGGGGTTAAGGTCGTCAACGGTCAATGTTCCACTGATTGTAGGAATGGGAAAAACGGTGGAAATTAGTCGGAAAGTCGAAAAATCGGAAAATCGGAAAGTAGAACGCTTGAGAGACAAATTAATTAAAGGAATTTTGGATAAAGTGGAGGATTGTTGGCTCAACGGTGATCCAAAAAATAGATTACTAAATAACGTCAATATCTCTTTTGCCAGGGTGGAAGGAGAGGGATTGATGCTGGAGCTAGATCGGAGAGGAATTGCGGTGTCGACCGGATCAGCTTGTTCCTCACGGAGTTTAGAACCAAGTCACGTGCTTCTAGCTATGGGACTAACGGCACCGGAGGCCCACGGATCAATTCGGTTTAGTTTGGGGCGATGGACAACGGAGGCCGAAATAAATTATGTATTAAAAGTGATGCCTGAAGTAGTTAGTAAACTACGAAAAATATCGCCATTTAAAACATGATAAGAAGTCAATTTCAGTATTCTAAAAAAGTGTTAAAACACTTTAGAAACCCTCATAACTTGGGAAAAATAAAAGATCCAAGCGGAGCGGGGGAGGTGGGGAATATGGCCTGCGGGGATGTGATGAAATTGTATATAAAAGTCAAAAGTAATGTTATTACCGAAGTTAAATTTGAAACTTATGGCTGTGCGGCAGCAATAGCCACCAGTAGCGTGATTACCGACTTGGTTAAGGGAAAAAGTATTAAGGAAGCAATAAAAATGACTAATAAAGAGGTAATTGATTCGTTGGATGGTTTACCACCAATAAAAATTCATTGTTCGTTATTATCGATTGATGCATTGTCCGAGGCAATTTATGATTATTTAGTTAAGGAGAATTTGGAAATTCCCAAGGAAGTTGTTTTGAGACATCAGAGATTGAAAGTTCACAGTTCCTGAATGAATTTTCTGATCTGATTGATATTTTTGGCTTCTAAGTTGGGAACAAAGCCGGACTGAGGTATGTGGCCATATTTTCCCTGTTGGAGGTGGATAGTAATAGCATTGGGGTCAAGTTTTTTGAATGATGCTAAAACTGAAGCTTTGTCATCAATAATAATCTTTCGCCAATCTTGGTAAATATCGACAATTTTGTCGATATTAGCAACCTTATTTTCAAAAACAAACACCTCGTCGATATATTTAACAAAATTTAGGTTTTTAATTTTTATCGGCTGATATACCAGGTCACCCTCAGAAACGATGGCGATTTCTCCTTTTTCCTGAATATAGTCCATAAGTTCACTGACCCCATCGTAGACAAAACGATCGAAAGGGAGCGAATAAAACATTTTTCTGATGCTGTAGGAATATTCCGGAACATTTACCTTGTTGGCAAAAGCATCGCTAAAATCGGGAATAGAGACAAAGCCAAAAATATTGCGGGTGTTTTCGTATTCTTCCCAAAAGGTATCTATTAGTTTATCGCCAAAGATATCCGGAACTAAATTTTGGCCGATATGTTTTT
>JAGVHP010000004.1 GCA_020056515.1 Candidatus Shapirobacteria bacterium | reverse complement strand
TCAATTTGAGAATCGGCCCGGTAGAGATTAATCGGGTCAGGATCATAAACTCTGGTGGCAATTAAACTCTTATCAATACCTTTAATTTGTTTGGCAATCCGATTAACGTTCCTGGTAATCAGAGAGTCAGTGGAATCTAAAATAAGGCGATGGGAGCGGTAATTGTTGCGTAATACTATTGGAGAAGTTTTATAAGTTTGGTGAAAATTAAAAACATTTTCGACTGAGGCGCCCTGAAAGCGGAAGATCGATTGATCATCGTCGCCAACAACAAAGATATTGGGGGAATCTAACCCGGTGCATAAAAGAGTGATAATTTCATTTTGAGAGGCGGAGGTGTCTTGAAATTCGTCGACTAAAATATATTGAAATTTTTCCTGATACGAAGACAGTAGTGGCGGGTTATTTTTGAGAGCATCAATTACCGAAAGAATCATGTCGTCGAAGTCAAAACGATGACGGGCCAAAAGCTCATTTTGGTAACCCGGAAAAATTTGGGAGAGAGCCAGGTGGCGGGGGTATTGGGCGGTAATATTTTCGTAAAATCCAGTAAGAGTTGATTTTAAATCTTTGGCTGAGGTAAGATCTTTTAGAAGTGAGGAGATTTTGGTTTGGTAGGTACTGTTTAACTCTTTTAAGTGAAGAATTTGGTCAATAATTGAGGCAATAGCGTCGAGGTTTCTGGGATAGGCGGTGATAGATTTTAGCTGGTCATAAAAAGGTTTGACTATTTCCAAAAATTTGGCCTCAGCGGATACCAATGATTGGTAAAGTGGCGGAGAAATATTTTCTTTTTTGAGAGATTCGATGGCGGAAATTAGAGCCGACTGATAGTAATAGGGATCATTGGGGGTTTTAAGGGGCGAGTCGGAAGGAAGGGAATCAATCAGGTGACGAATAATCTGGATAGTTTCGATTTTGTCGAGGGGCTCGGAGTCAAGATTAAAACGAAAGAAGTACTGTGGGTGACTGCGGATGACCGACTGGCAAAAGGCATGAAAGGTGTTGATGCGAACCGAATTAGCACTTGGGCCGATAAGGGATAAAAGACGGGAGCGCATGTTGAGAGCGGCAGAATCGGTAAAAGTGAGACAGAGAATGTTACTGGGATTGACCTGAGTAAGTTTCAGAATGTTTCCGATTCTTAGGGCGATGACTTGGGTCTTGCCGGTGCCGGCGCCGGCGACGACCAAAACCGGTCCCTCGATGGTATCGACAGCAAGTTTTTGTTCAGGGTTAAGTTTGGAGTATTCAGTAGAAAAAGATGACACTAATGTAGTTTAACTCAAAACCCACCTGTCACGATAAATCGTGACCTCCTCCCTTGAAGAAGGGAGGAAATACTTGTTATTTTAGTAATTTTTCCAAAATTTCTTTGGCCACTTGAGGATTGGCAGAGCCGGCGGAGGCTTTCATTAATTGGCCGATTAAAAAACCGATGCTTTGGGGATTCTTTTTGTAGTCGGCGATAGCCTTGGGATTGTCGGCGATAATCTTTTTAGCCATATTCTCAATAGCGCCGGCATCAGAAACCTGAAACAGATTTTGCTTTTGGGCTAAAATCAGCGGATTGATGCCGGTTTGATAGGACTCCAAAACCAGTTGTTTGATAGCCGAGGAAGATAAGTCACTCTTTTTATCAAAGAGATTTTTGAAATGAAGAGGATTGATTTTATCAATAGTGATTTCAATAGTCTTGAGCGGACCGATAAGTAAATTGGTAATAAATTTAGCAAAATCCGGATTGGTTGAATCACCCAATATTTTTTCAAAAATAGCGGAAAAGGCCGAATCTTCGGCGAGAAGGTTGGCATCATAGTCTGATAAAAACAAGGCTTTATATTTGGCAATTTTGGCATCGGGCATTTCAGGGAGGGTGGCCCGAATGGCCTCGATTTGTTCTTTGAAAAACTCAATTGGAGGAATATCGGGTTCGGGGAAATAGCGGTAGTCGGCGCTTCCTTCTTTTTCCCGCTGGAGGAAAGTGACCGATTTTTCGGCATCCCAACCGCGGGTGGTTTTTTCACCATGTTCTTTAGTAACACCGTCTTTTTTGAATTGCTCTGTTTGGCGGTTGATTTCAAACTGGATGGCCAAGAGAACTCCGGTTAGAGAGGCCACATTTTTGATTTCGACAAGGGGGGTAAAAACGTCGTCAATTTTTAAATTAACAGTAGGCTCACAACGCATAGAACCTTTTTCAATATCAGCGTCGGAAATGCCAAGATAGCGGACGATTTGCTGAATTTTACCTAAATATTTTTTAGCTTCTTCGGGAGATGAAATGTCGGGTTCGGAGACGATTTCGACCAGAGGGACACCGGAGCGATTAAAATCCAAAAAAGTTTCGTCACCGATATGTTGGGATTTGCCGGTGTCTTCTTCTAAGTGGGCCCGATTGATACGAATTAGCCTTCCATCTATATTAAGTTTACCATTAACAGCGAACGGTTTTTGCAACTGGGTGATTTGGTAACCCTTAGGGAGATCCGGATAAAAGTAATTTTTGCGTTCAAAAAAGGTTTCTTGATTTATCGAACAACCCAGAGCCAGTCCAAGTTTTATGGTCCACTCACAGGCAACTTTGTTGGGAACGGGAAGCGCTCCGGGGAGTCCAAGACAAACAGGACAGGTATGAGTGTTGGGTTCGATATGAAAGTGAGAGGCATCACAGCCGCAAAACATTTTGGATTTAGTTTTGAGTTCGATGTGGACTTCGAGGCCGATGATGGGAGTAATGGTCATAAATATTTTTGGGCCAATAATAAACCGAGAGCGGATTCAGCGTCAGCAACATTATAAAAAGATAAGTTACTGATTAATTTTTGGTAATCAATAAATTTGTGGGTGATTTTCTCCGTTTCTTCCTGATGACTCTGGTTGGAAATGATTAAATCT
>JAGVHP010000051.1 GCA_020056515.1 Candidatus Shapirobacteria bacterium | reverse complement strand
CGCCACCACCCCATGACTCGACAAATCTATA
Source organism: Candidatus Shapirobacteria bacterium (assembly GCA_020056515.1). GTDB lineage: Bacteria > Patescibacteriota > Microgenomatia > UBA12405 > UBA12405 > UBA12158. The sequence continues at coordinate 2,793 of JAGVHP010000051.1, read as the reverse complement.
TTCATACTAAATTTTACCATTTCTCAATTTATGCTATCCTTATTTAATGTCATTATTTGGAGGTCAGCGGGTGGTTATTTGGCCCAAAGCCAAAACTTTGGATATTTATCTAAATCGTCACGACGACAATATCCTCTCCTTTGACATTAATCTTTGGCAAACACTGCCCGACACTGAAATTACCCGCCTTTCTCAATTTCTCAAAAGCAACCATTTTACCTCTGCTACCGTTTTAATCGAAGATAACGTCGTTTTTACCAAATCTTTTATCTACGATCAGGCAGTTGCCACTCTTGACCCCAAAGAAGTAGTGGCTTTGAGTAAAGATATGGTTAACTTTGATATTGATCCAGCCTCGGTTACCTTCGAGCTGGTTCCCAAGGGCGACAAAACCTTGGTTTCCACCCGTATTTTTAATCAAAAAAAGTTAGCTCCACTTTTAAAAAATTTATCTCTTCTCCATCTTAAGCTAAAATATTCTGCCGTTTCCGAATCTCTGGCTAAAGTATTTTCCGGGTTTTATCAGGAGCCCTTTTTTGTCTTTTATCCGCTTGATTCTGATTCCGAATATATTGCCGCCCTCTGTGCCCGGGGTAAAGTCTATTTTACTTCTCCTATCAAAAAAGCCCTGCCCGAAGTCAAAAAGATTATCAACTATTCCAAGTCTTATTTTAGTACTCATGTGTCCAAAGTATTTCTTCCCGAGACCATCGCTGCCAACCTCGATTTGCCTGACGTTGACAAAACCATCTATTCTGAAACCCAATTAGCTATTGATATTAATTTACCCAGTAACCTTCCTCTGCCGGTGGCTGGTATAATAGGAGTACCTATGGAAAACAAAAAAAATATCCTCCCCATTATTGCTGTTTTTCTGTTCACGGCCATTATTGCCGCTGTTATCGTTTGGGCAGTATTGAGCCAAAGTAATAAGGGCGGTGTTACCAATCCTTCCTCCGATTTAATCACTCCTATTCCTACTATCGAACTCTCTCCGACCCCCGAAGTAACAATCGCCATACCGTCTAAAGCTCTAAAGGTCCAAGTGCTGAATGCTACTGATATCAGTGGTCAGGCCGCCACTATCAAGGCCGAGCTGGTCAAGTTGGGTTTCAGTAGCGTTACCGTTGGCAATTCCAAAGAATTGGCAACTGGCAACCTAATCAGTCTAAAACCGGCCTTGTCTACCAGTTCCGCCTATTTTAAATCCAAAATTGCCGGATTTACCGATGCCACTATCGGTGAGTTAAAGGTCAATTCCACCTATGACGTCGTTTTTACTATTGGTACGGATCTCAAAACTGGCCAAGCTCCTCCTACCAGTACTCCCAAATTATCTCCCACTGCCACTCAATGAAGATATTAGTTACCGGTGGCTCTGGTTTTATCGGATCCAATTTTGTCCGTTTTTGGTTGGCCCGTCACCCCGACGACGAGATTTACAACCTTGATAAACTCACCTATGCCGCCAATCCCAAAAGTTTAGGCGATATTGAAAGTAACCCCCATTATCACTTTATAAGGGGCGATATTTGTAACCCCAAAATTGTCAATGATATCATTTCTGCCGATATTGAACTAATTATTCACTTTGCCGCCGAATCACATGTTGACCGTTCCCTTGACGACCCGTTATCCTTTCTCAAAACCAATATTTTTGGCACCCATGTTCTTTTAGAAGCTGCCAAAACCAAGAAAATCCGTTTTCATCACATCTCCACCGACGAAGTCTACGGCGCCCTGCCTCTTGACTCACCCACCAAATTTAGTGAACTTACCCCCTACGATCCCCGGTCTCCTTATTCCGCCTCCAAAGCCGCTTCTGACCATTTTGTCATGGCCTATTATCATTCCTTTGGTTTACCGGTAACTATTACCAATTGTTCCAATAATTATGGCCCATATCAGTCTCCGGAAAAATTTATTCCCAGAATGATTACTAACCTAATTGATGGTCAAAAAATTCCCATTTATGGTGATGGTCTCTATGTTCGCGACTGGCTCTATGTTACCGATCACTGTAGTGCTATTGAGGCGGTAATAACCAGCGGAATTATCGGCCAAACTTATAATGTCGGCGGCCTAATTAAGGATGTTTCCAACCTCGATCTCGCCCAAATAATTTTAAAATTAATGTCCAAAGATGAATTGTCGGTTGAACATGTCCCTGATCGTCCCGGCCATGATCGCCGTTATTCGGTCGATTGGATCAAAATTAAAAAGGACTTAAAATGGCAGCCATCTTTAACTTTCGAAGAGGGGATTACGGCCACGGTTAAGTGGTATCAGGACAACGAGACTTGGTGGCGCCCCATGAAAGACGAAGCTGAAGAATTTTATCGTCGTCTTGCCGCTTCCCGAAAATAATTTGCTATAATTTTGTCATGATGAAATTCACTCCACTTTCTCTTTCCGGTCTGATGTTAATCGAACCTCAAGTTTTTGGCGACGACCGGGGGTTTTTTATGGAAACTTATTCCAAAAAGGAATTTACCAAAAATGGTATTGATATTGATTTTGTTCAGGACAACCATTCCCGCTCTGGCCTTGGGGTTCTTCGTGGCCTTCACTTTCAAAAACCCCCTTTTGCCCAAGCCAAACTGATCCGAGTAAGTCTGGGTGAAGTTCTCGATGTGGCTGTTGACATTCGCCTCGACTCTCCTACCTTTGGTAAATGGGATTCTGCTCATTTATCGGCGGAAAGTAAAAATATGCTTTATGTTCCGGTCGGTTTTGCCCATGGTTTTTATTGTCTTTCTGATATTGTTGATTTTCAATACAAGTGTAGTAACT
>JAGVHP010000005.1 GCA_020056515.1 Candidatus Shapirobacteria bacterium | reverse complement strand
TATTACCACTTCAATTTTTTTGTCTCCTAGGGGCATCTCTTGACCCAGGCATTTCTCTACTCCACCCTTAGCCGGACCGGTATCCAAAAGCAGCTGAAAATACCCCTTACTCACCAAGACCGCATCTCCCTGACCCACGTTGCAAAACACCACCTTTAATTTATTGTCCGGAATTACCAGCCACCAACCCCAGAAAAGATACAACAAACCCAACAACGACCTCCTGTTAATCACCCTTTCTCCTTAAGTACCAACCAATTCCCATTAAATAACTTCCGGCCAACATCCAACCGTTAAAACTGATTCTGATTTGACCCCATTCCCAAGTCGATAAAGTTGTTACCACCCATTTTACGTAAACCAACATTGGATATACAAACCACAATACCGCTCCCCCAACTGGCTCTAAAATTATCCCCAACACACTGGCCACCATGCCTAAAGTGGTTATTATTCCGGTTAAAAACAAAACTAAAAAATTACTCAGAGGCGAAATAATACTTATTACCCCAAACTTATACGCTAATATCGGAGTAATCCACGCAGTCACCCGTAATGTTGTTTTCACCACTCCTTCATCGGATTTAAAAGAAACCGCTGCAAACGACATAAAGGACAACCAAAAACCCACCTCACTCAATACCCTTGGGTCTGCCGCTACCATCATGATTATTGTCAACCAAAGCACTCTCCACCAATCATGTCTCCTTCCTAAAATTTGGGCCAGATACAAAAAGGTCACCATTATCGCCGCCCGGATTACCGGAATTTGCCACCCCACTAAATTTGTATACCACCAACCGGCTATAACCCCTACAATTATCGCTTTTTTCCTCCCCAACCACGCCGCCAAAACTTCCACCAAACCTTTTACTACTATCATCATATTGGAACCACTGACCACCAAAATATGGACCAGGCCACTTTCAACCATTTGGGAATAGAATTCCCGACTTATTCCTTCCATACTCCCCCACAACATCGCCGCCAACATTGATCCTTCCCCTGACGGTAGTAACCGTCTGATATACCCTATCAAAATCTGTCTATCATTAAACTTGTATATCAAAAACCACAAAATCCCGACACCTAAACACCACTCAAATATCGATTTTGCTTTTAAGTGTTTCATAGGTTTTCTCTCCAATCCCCTTAACTCCCTTTATGGCTTCCTTGCTTTTGAAAAGACCATTAACTAGTCGATAGTCAATTATTCTTTGAGCCATCTTCTCTCCGATTCCGGGCAAATCAATCAGTTGCCGCAGATTGGCCGTATTTATATTTATCTTTCCTGGGATAATTGTCACTTCAGCCTTTATCTCTTTTATTGTCTCTCCCTGACCTACAGACTTCTCCAGTTTACTGCCAATCCCGACAATCATTAATCCCACCCCCAGTAACAGCAAAAAATCTCCCCGATGTAACATGTATAATTTTCTTAATGTCGCCACTTCTTAAGATTACCCTCTTCTTTTTCTGCTGCCTAGTCCCTACCATTGTCGCCAATACTTCCGCTGCTACCTACTCACCCCAAATCATTGCCTTCTTTTCCATTCTTCTTGTTGCCTATTCCATCCGTTTTAAGGTTACCCCGGTTACTTTGGTTACTCTTATAGTCCAACTAATTGTTTTTACCACCGGCGGATTACTTTCTCCTCTCCTCTTTCTGGAATACTTTCTTCTCTTCTCCTTGTCCTTTCAGGAATCTCCTCAAACCATCCTCCTATACAGCCTTATCTTGGCTCTTTTTCTTTCCCAAACTTTGATTTCTAGTCACTCACTAATCTACCTTCTCTCTCTGGTCTTCATTTCACCCCTGGCTTACCTTATCACTCAAAAATTTACCCAGGAACAAAATCAAAAATTGGAAACCCTCCTCTGGCTAACTCTCGAATTAAAACAAAAAGTCCAAAAATTTGGAGATAAACAACTTATCAAACACACCGACGACTTAATTCAAGAGCTGAAAGATAATGATTAAAAAATTCTTTCTCTTTTTTTTCATACTTACTACTTACTACTTAACACTTAATACTTCTGTTTTGGCTCAGCACTTTAGTTCCGACAACTACGTCATTGATTGGGGAAATTTCAACATCACCTCCGGCAACAAGACTTCAAGTAACTACAAACTCTCTGATACCGTCGGCCAGATTGCTCCGGGAACTTATCAAAAATCCGGAGTTCTCTTAAAATCCGGTTTTCAATACATTTACGATACTTTTATTACCTTTGCTTTTTCTATTGACAATTTAGATATCAATTTCGGCATCCTCACTCCGGGTATCGCTTCCACCGCCGTCAATACTGTCACCATTAGTACTCCCTCCGGTCATGGTTATCAAGTGAGCTCCCAAGAATCTCGCCCCTTAAGTCTGGAAAGCGGCATTACCATTCCTGACACTGTCTGTGATAACCCCTGCAACGAATCAACCTCAAATATTTGGATCAACTCCTCTACCTTTGGTTTTGGTTTTAATGCTTCCGGCGTCGGTGCTTCCTC
>JAGVHP010000050.1 GCA_020056515.1 Candidatus Shapirobacteria bacterium | reverse complement strand
TTCTCTCTGGTTCAAGTGGTTCACCCACTTGCACCTTTCCACTACCAGATGAACTGCGCCATCGGGGGAGGTCCGCACTTTGAGCAGGATGGATCCCGCCCGGCCCGACTTGTCCAAGATTTCCTGGAACATAGGGAAAAGATATCCCAGTGCGCGGGTGAAGAACATCCGGAAGTACGTGCCATCCAGGCGGGCGACTTCAACATCATCCACCGTGTTTGCATCCAGATCCATGCCGGTCAACTTGACGAACCAGTTCTGGTCGCCACCAACCATGAGTTGAACATCTTTCTTTATCATCTTTTTCTCCTCATTCTTTGGGGTTTGTACCGTTGGCTGAACCGCCTTCGGTTTACGAGAAAGAACGTACACAATTCCCAGGCCAACAACAGCCATCGGAAGGATACAGGTAGCGCCGCAAAGCGCCAAGAACAACAACACTCCAAGATCCATTTTCACTCCTTTTGAATTTGGGGGATACAAAACCAAAAAATGCCGCAAATGCGGCCAAGCCATATCTAAGCGCTTTTACAAAACAAATCTCTTTTTTAAAGTCCGAGCTTGTGGCTCGATGGTGGTATTATACCAAACTATCTTATAACTTCAATAACCAGTCTAAAGTTTAATCACATTAAGAGCCTGTAATCTACCAAAAATCGCCAATAAAAACGAATCATTTGTTTCGGCTAAAAATTTTAGAAGTCTGCCAATCGGAACTATTTCAAATCCATAATCGTACCTTTTATCATTGTATCTTTTTCCATCAATATAATTTTTTATTTCATTTATGTCGCTAGATTCAATCTTAATCGCAATCAGCTTTACGATTGTGTCAGTCATCCCTGCATCCGGGTAGATATTTCCCAAATTAATTAATCTGCTGATTTTAAAATTCGGTAAACGTAAAGTTTTTTCAAACTCCTGTTGCAGGTATTGCATGTATTCTTGACTATTTTCATCTACATCTCTTGGCGGATGAATACTCCCGATTGACTCATATATCTCTCTGCCGGCGGCAAACCTAATTGATTTTTTGGCGATAAAATGGGTTATTTCTCCTTGAGTTTCCACTAATACTAAGCTGTTTATCGATCGGTGTACTCCTTTTCTCCAAGCCACGAAGGAGTTCACGTAACCACTATTGTCTTTTTTTGATTTGACCTCAAAAGTAGGTACAACATAACGATCGTCCCAAAAAATTTGCTTTAGTTTTTTAATGGAATAAAAACCATTTTCTTCTTCTCTGTCTGCCAAATCATTTAAAAAGCCTTGAAAATCTTCAGGAATTTCACCAATTTTTTCCTGAATTTCTTGACTGGAATCTTGATACCAGCGCTTATTCTTTATTTTCGCCATTGCATCCTGGCGGTTATATTTATTTTCTGAACAGACAACATTACTCATTAGACCTATAGTATACCAAAAGCTTCCATTTTTGCCAATATCGCCAATATTGTTCCACTTTTTGTTTTCCTTCTTAACTCCGACTTTTTATCAACCGGTACAATTACCAATTGTTTTAAGTTGATATTTTCATTAATTTGCCCCCTCATCTCAATTGTTGTCACAAAGAGGTTGCTTTGATTCAAAAAAACCTTCTCGTTTAAGTATATTTGTCCAAGGTCAATAAACTTATTTATCTCAAACTCACCCCCCAGTACCTTTTCCAAATCTTTTTGATATTTCTCCGGCAACACTATTGGCTTGTCCTTCGAAAAGTCGGGAAAATACAGCTCTATAGCTTTCCAATCACCGATACCGCCATTAATTGATTTCTGCTTTGCCAGTACAAAAAATTTAGGGATTTCTTTCTCGGTTAGTAATACTAATCCATAACTAAAAGGACCATCACCTTGATTTGAAATCACTGCCTCTCTGGTAAATTCCTCATTTGTTTCGGTTGATTTATAAACTAGTTCAACCAAACTAAGGCTTTTACCAAGTAAAATATTTTTCACTCTCCAAAGGGACATATTGTCGCCTTCTTCGGGAAAATTTGCCAAAGCCATTAATAAACCGCCGTTTATTTCCGGTATATTTCTAATATTTCTCTTTATATCCGCACCGCTTCTCTTAAACCACCCCTTTAAGGTAATTGTTTTAAGAAATATATTGTCATTCATATTGCCCCCCTCCAATTATAAGCTAAAATTAACTAATCATGTTCAAAGACATCCCCCCTGCGGGATCCGACAAATTATTTACCAATCCCGAAGTATCACTAAATATAGATATTGCCGGACATCTTCAGCGGCTTACCAATGCTTATGGAGAAATGCCCTGTCGTGAGGCTCAAGTTTCCCTAGAAACTATCTCCGATCCGATGGGACAACTACACGCTTCAGCTACCTACGTCCTTAACCACCAGCTTGAGTACATTCGTGATTCTATTCGTCCCTATTGTCAGGCTCACGGGATCGATATTTTTAATCTTGACGGAATAGCCACAATTCGTGAACCTGGATCAAATATCGTGTTCAAAATTGCTCCACCTATTGTAGCGGTGAATGAAAATGGCCAATATCAAATTATTGATGGACTCCATCGGATTATTTTGGCCGACCTACTGGGTATTCCTATTAAAATTGCCATAATCCGCGGAGTCGGTTTAGATTATCTGACCGCCGGTAACCCTCCGCCAATTAGCCGGGTGCGAAATTGCGATTCCTTTCCACGACACCATCGCCAAAAATCAGAAAGACCTCAGGTGGACCGACGTAGATTTGTGGATTTTTCATCCCTGGGTAGCCGCGGTCAAAGAGTTAGTGATGAAGCCAAAGAAGAACGCTTTCATACTTTTACTGTTTCCATGCCACCAAAAGATGACCGACGGCAATTAGCCCAGGAGGTAGTCCGAACATTAAAAAAATTACGTCTCAGTGGTTTTTTCCCCAACGTTTACGACACATCTCAACAACTCGATCCGGATCCAATCGTTGCCGGGGAATTGGTCGACGTTCGGCAATTAAGTTCGGACTATTTCTTACCCGAAATACTTTTCAATTATAGCTACGATGGTAAAATTCCCGAAACCAAAACACCCTATCATTTGATCGCTGAAACCCGCCGTCACCGGCTAGATCATGCCGCCAAAATGGTGAGTGTTGTCCCCAATTCTGATCCCCAAATACCTATTCTTTGCGACCCCAATCTACCCATCAAAGACCTTGTTAATATACCTCCCTTTATAGTCCAGTCGCTAAATCAATCGCTGGCCGAAAGAGAGTTAAGGTCCTTTGTACCTCATATCCCCTCAACCCTTGACGCTTCAAAAAGTCCCACCATTACCGGCTTTACAGTTGAAGACGCCAATAGTAAGTTTTACTCAATTTTTATATTAACCACAAGCGACGGCAATAAAATTCCTATCTTAATTAATCACTCCAAAGAACATCGGGACAGACATACACCCGTCGAAGGGACCATTTTTTGTGCCCGGATGGGTGATCAATATCTATTGGTTGACCGTTATCGGGAGACTTTGGGGGTCAAAATCAGGGAGCTTCCCCGGGGTTTTGCCGATAGCTTCAAACGGTTTCTGGCCGAAGTTGGGCTTCAGGAAAGTGATTTTAGACAACCGGTCAATAACCCCAGAAGAATTGTTTGCGACCGAAGCTTTGACCATAGTTTGGCTGATATCGAACAATTTGAGCTTCTTCCAAACGTCAAACTACCCCAAATTGACACCTCCCCGGTTGTTGGCGATACCCGGGAAATTTCCCGGCCGGTTCTGGTAAATGCTCAAACTGCTTTTGAGCAAATTGCCGCCGGTAAAGTTGTTTGTGATTTCACCGTCACTACCCTAACCATCGATATGTTGCAAAAGGACAAAATAACCCTCTCGCCTGAATCTGAAAATCAGTCGGTCCTATTGGAAATTTCATTCTCTCCGGTTGAGGGTTCTCTGGTGCTGAAAGTTCCTGAAGGCTCAAGGGGTAGTGGTATTCGTTTCGGCCATAATTCATTTCCCAATGACGGTAATTCCCTCATTTATCGTCACACTGAAATTACCTCTCCTGATTCTTTACCCTTAGATCGACGCTATTTGGCTCTACCCTTAAATAAGCTCCGGGAATATATATTAACCGGATCCACCGAAATTAACGGTCAACTCTTTGGCTCTCTTGATTCGACTTCAATTGCTCACCTCAGCCGGACGTTAGCCCATCAAGGTAACTGGCGCTTTTCTCCCCCTCCCGTACCGCCAAGTTGATCCCTCTATCTTCCGGATAAATATTAGCAAAATTGACGTTTATTACTTTAGGTTTGTCTCCCCTGTCAAGGGGAGATGCGGCGGAGCCGAGAGGGGTTTTGTATTTCTTCGTCACAATATGTTGCGCTGTTTTAAATCTAAAAATCTTTTTCTCCGAAATTTGTTTTTTATCAAATTCAGGAAATATTTTTTTTAAATAAGTAAAATTTTCTTTAAAAATAATTTTGTCATCGATTTTAAAATACTTATGATCTTGGGGTAAATAAGTTCCCAAATAATAAACATGTTTTCCTCGGTACTCAGTACTAGGTACTAGATTTGTATGTTGAATCAAGGTCACAAAAGGGGACTTAGTGTCATTAATATTGTGCCAATAATATTTACTTAAATTTTGGGTCGAGGAAAAAACAGCCGTAACCGCTCCCAAATAATCAACATTTGCCAGAGGTGCTGAGCTAATAATCTTATTAAAGTCTCCCAAGTCATTGGGAGATTTAGAGGGATTGAATTCGTGGTTTAAAATAATTTTGCCGTTAAGTTTCTTGATTCTTTTTTTCAACTCATTAATAATTTGTCCAAAACCGCCCATCAAATAGCCTAATTTTTCTCCTCCTTTTTCATTCGAATTCCCCCGGGTGTGAATTCTCGCCCAAAGCCAGGCCATGGAAATATCCTGGTAGCGATTGGCAAATTTACCTTTTAGTAATGGTTCCCAGATAATTTCATAAGCTCTTTTTCCACACCACTTTTCCATCCATTGATAAGCCGATACATTTTCAAACTTTTGCCACGTGTTTTCTTTTTCTAAATAAATTTTTACCAACCCCAGTCGCACCTTATCAACAATATTCAACGGTCCAAACTTTAATAAATCTAGAGGTCCATTAAAAGGCCAAATCTTGTCTCTATAATAAATCGCTGTCGATCCATCAAACCATTTTAGTTTTGAAAATAATCCCAGTTCCTCAATTAAATCAATAATATATTTGTCAGTTTTGAAAATATGATGATAGGCCATTTCCAAACTTTCCCCCTCTATTTTAAAAGATCCCAACAGTCCTCCTAACTCTTTTTCTTTTTCAAAAATCGTCACTTGGTGTCCTTGTTGCAGTAGTCTATATCCCGCCACCAATCCGGTTATCCCCGCGCCCACGATTGCAATCTTTTTCTTTTCCACTTCCAAATTATACCAGCCATTGTAAAACTATTTTCCCATTGCTATGATACTATGTTTATACTCTAGGTATAAAATAAACTATATTTATTTAAATAAAAAAATTTATCTTCAATTCGTAACTCGTGATTCATAATTCGTAATTCGTAATTGATAATTGAAAATTAATTGTATGCCCGATGCCATTCAGGTCACCAAAAATAGAATTGTAACCATGGATAAAGTCCGTAATATCGGCATTATTGCCCATATTGACGGCGGCAAAACTACTACCACCGAGCGTCTTCTTTTTTATACCGGTAAAATTCACAAAATCGGTTCCGTCGATGCCGGCACCACTACTACCGACTCCATGATCCAGGAGCGGGAGCGGGGGATTACCATCCAATCCGCCTGCATTACCACCTTTTGGAAACTCTACCGCATTAATATCATTGATACCCCCGGTCATGTTGATTTTACTGCCGAAGTTGAACGATCTCTGCGGGTTCTCGATGGCGCCATTATGATTTTTGACGGTAATGCCGGTGTTCAGGCGCAAAGTGAAACCGTTTGGCGTCAGGCTGACAAATACGGTGTTCCCCGGATTGCTTTTGTTAATAAAATGGATAAAGTTGGTGCCTCTTTTGCCAAAACTCTTGATTCTATTACCCAAAAACTTCGGGCTCCAATTGTTTCGGTGGTTTTACCCATTGGCGAAGAGCACGCCCATATAGGGGTAATCGATTTAATGGAAATGAAAATGATTGTTTATGACAAAGATCCTGAAGGAATGGAGTTCACAGTAAAAGATGTCTCGCCCGAGTATGCGAGCGCGGCAACTGCCGCGCGGGCCCACATGATTGAAAAAATTTCCGGTACCGACGATGCTTTAATGGAGAAATATTTAAATGAAGAAGTTATTTCGGTTTCCGAATTAAAAGCCGCTCTCCGCCGGGCCACCATCACCCGCAAACTTTTTCCGGTTTTCTGTGGCGCTGCTTGGCGCAACAAAGGTATTCACCCGATTCTTGACGCCATCATCGATTATTTACCCTCACCCATCGATTTGCCGCCGATTGAAGGTTTTGATGTCAATACCGGCGACAAGATTTTAAGAAAGCCGGAAAACTCCGACTCTTTTTCCGGTCTTTTATTTAAAGTCCAATCCGATCCCCATGTCGGCACGCTTTCCTATGTTCGGGTCTACTCCGGTGTCGTCAAAACCGGCACTGAAGTCTATAATGCTACCCGTAAAAAAAGCGAACGTATCGGCCGGTTGTTGCTAATGCATGCTGACAAAAGAGAGGGAATTGAAGAAGGTTTTGCCGGCGAAATTATTGCCTGCATCGGTCTCAAGGAATCCTACACCGGCGACACTCTTTGCGATAAAGTTGCTCCAATTTCCTTATCCCCAATTCAATTTCCCGACCCGGTAATTTCCTTAAGTATTGAACCGGAAACCACCGATGATCAGGAAAAAATGAGTCAGGCCCTAAATCGCTTAACCCAGGAAGATCCCACCTTCAAAGTCTCCTACAATCAGGAAACCGGGCAAAGTATTATCGCCGGCATGGGTGAACTGTATTTGGAAATCGTGGTTGATCGACTTAAGCGAGAATTTGGCGTCTCTGTTAAAACCGGTGTTCCCCAGGTGGCTTATCGGGAAACCATTTCAGCCTCTGCCGAAGGTGAGGGCAAATATATTCATCAATCCGGCGGTCATGGTCAGTATGGTCACTGTAAAGTCAGGGTCGAACCAAAAGCTCGCGGTGAAGGTATTGAGTTTGTCAATGGTATCAAGGGCGGAGTAATTCCTTCAAATTTTATTCCGGCTATTGAAAAAGGTGTTCGGGAAACTTTACTCAAAGGAATTATTGCCGGTTATCCCTGCACTGACATCAAAATAACTGTTTATGATGGCTCCTACCACGATGTTGATTCTTCGGAACAGGCCTTTAAATTAGCCGGTGCCTATGCCATCAAAGATGCAGTCGCTCTGGCCCGTCCCCTGATTCTTGAACCGATTATGAAAATGGAGGTAGCCACTCCTTCTGATTTTTTGGGCACCGTCATCGGCGATCTGTCTTCCCGCCGCGGTCAAATCGGTGGCACTACTGATTCTTTTGGTTTTACTACCGTTGCCGCCACTATTCCCTTGGAAGCTGTCCGCGGTTATGCCACTGTTATTCGCTCCCTCACTCAAGGCCGTGGTTCTTTTTACATGGAACCCAGCCACTACGATCCCGTTCCCCGCGATATTCAAGAAAAACTGACCATCAAAACTACTGATAAAAAAGAATAGAAGCTCTTTGTTGCAAAGCTAGCTTCTGACTGATACAATTCTAAAGCGTTTTCCGCTATTTTTCGATAGTGGAATAATGTATAATCTTTCTTGTTATAAATTTTCCGAATCATCGGAAGACATTTAAATAAAATAAAAATATGGCAGGTACATATCAAAGAACCAAGCCCCACGTTAATGTCGGCACCATCGGTCATGTTGACCACGGCAAAACTACCTTAACTGCGGCCATTACTAAAATTCAAGGCAACGCCAAATCTTATGCTGATATTGCCAAAGGCGGTACGGTCCGCGATGCTAATAAAATCGTTACTATTGCTATTTCCCACGTTGAATACGAAACTGACAAACGCCATTATGCCCACATTGATTGTCCTGGACATGCCGACTATGTCAAAAACATGATTACCGGTGCCGCTCAAATGGACGGAGCCATTCTTGTTGTTTCTGCTCCGGATGGTCCCATGCCTCAAACCCGGGAACACGTTTTATTGGCTCAACAAGTCAACGTTCCGTCCCTGGTGGTTTATTTAAATAAATGCGATTTAGTTACCGATCCGGAATTTTTGGATCTAGTTGAGATGGAAATCAGGGATCTTCTTAAAAAATACAAATATCCCGGTGATGAAATCCCCATTATTCGTGGCTCATCTCTCAAAGCTCTAAACGGCGACGCTGAAGGTATAGAATCTATCAAGAAATTGATGGAAGCCCTGGATACCTATATTCCCGAACCCAAACGCGAACTTACCCAGCCCTTTTTGATGCCCATCGAGGATGTCTTTTCTATCAAGGGTCGTGGCACTGTCGCCACCGGTAGAATTGAGCGGGGGATTGTTAAAATCAACGATGAAGTTGAAATTGTCGGTCTCCGTGATACCAAAAAAGTGGTTGTTACCGGAGTGGAAATGTTTCATAAATCACTCGACCAGGGTCAAGCTGGCGACAATGTTGGTATTTTACTTCGGGGAGTTGAAAAAGATGATATCGAACGTGGTCAGGTTTTGGCCAAAATCGGTACCATTACTCCCCACACCGAATTCAAGGCCGAAATTTATCTACTTAAAAAAGAAGAAGGCGGTCGTCATACTCCGGTTTTTACCGGCTACCGTCCCCAGGTCTTTATTCGGACCACTGATGTTACCGGTGAAGTTACTCTCCCTGAAGGAGTGGAAATGGTCATGCCCGGAGACAATGCCAATGTTTCAGTTAAATTAATTAAACCAGTCGCCATGGAGAAAGGTTTCCGTTTCGCTATTCGCGAAGGCGGTCTAACTGTTGGCGCCGGTGCTATCACCGAGATAATTAAATAAAAAAATACCCCCGCTTCGGCGGGGGAAAGTTTTTAAATTATAAAAATTTAAATTTGATTAAAAATTTTAAACTAAAAATTTTAAATTAATTTATATGGCCAAAGGCACCCGCATCCGCATTCGTCTCAAATCCTTTGATCATCGTCTCATTGATGAGGCCGCGGTCAAAATTGTCGAAGCCGCCGTCACCGCCGGTGCCAGTGTTCAAGGACCTATCCCTCTTCCAACCAGCCGTAAACTTATTACTGTTTTGACTAGTCCGCATGCCGATAAAAACGCTCGTGAGCACTACGAAGTTTTGACTCACAAGAGGTTAATCGACATAACTTCAACTAGTCTGCGTACCGTTGACAGCCTTCAACATTTGGATTTGCCCTCCGGAGTCGAAGTCGAAGTTAAAATGTAAATTTGCCTATGATCAGAGGATTTATCGCCAAAAAGAAGGCAATGACCAGTGTTTACGACTCTGCCGGTAAACGGATCGGCGTGACCACACTTCTGGTCAAACCCGTCAAAGTATCCGCTCTAAAGACTGTTGCCAAAGATGGTTATCAGGCTATTCAGGTCGCCTTCGGTACCAAAGGTCACCAGGAATTTTTCCCCGTTTCCGAAACCCTTCCTGAAATAAATTCGGATCTTTCAATCGATTCAGTTTTTTCACCCGGTGATATTATTTCTGCTACCGCCAAAAGCAAAGGCCGTGGTTTTGCCGGTGTTATTAAAAGATGGGGTTTTCATCGTCAGCCGGTAAGTGGTGGTCAATCCGATCGTGTTCGGGCCCCCGGCTCAATTGGCGCTCAAACTCCGGGTAAAGTAGTAAAAGGTAAAAAAATGCCGGGACATTACGGCAATGCCACCAAAACCATTTCTGGTCTAAAAGTTCTTTCCATCAACAAGGAAGCTTCCCTGATTTACGTTAGCGGCTCAGTTCCCGGAGCCTTTAATTCCTGGGTTACTCTTAAAAAATAATATGAAAACTGATCTTTATAATCTTATGGGCGAAAAAATCGGGGATTTAAATTTACCCAAATCTGTTTTTGATGTCAAAATAAACGAAGTATTAATTTCCCAGGCTATTCGGGTGATTCAGAGTCGTAGTCGTAGTGCCCATGCCAAAACCAAACATCGCGGCGAAATTGCCGGTACCAATCAGAAAATGTGGGCCCAAAAAGGTACCGGCCGGGCCCGTCACAGTACCGCCAAAGCCCCTCAATTTGTCGGAGGTGGCAGTGCCCATGGACCTCGGGGTGATCAAAATTTCCAACTTAAACTAACCAAGAGGATGAAAGTTGTGGCCCTAAATTCAGTACTTTCTAAGTTTGCCCAAAACAAGGCTATTCTGGCTATTGAAAAAATAAGTTCCATTACTCCCAAAACCAAAATCGCTTGGGATCTGGTGGACAAACTCGAAACCTCCAACAAACTTTTGGCTGACTCCCGCCGTATTGGACTGGTTACTACTACCACCCTCCCCAATGTTAAACGGGCCTTTAGAAATATTCCGGGTCTTACCCTACTTTCCTTATCTTCACTTAACCCGTATAATCTATCGTTACAAAATTTTCTTATTTTTACCAAAAAAGCCATCATTAAACTTGAATAATTATGTTCATCAAACGTCCCCTTGTCACCGAAAAAGCTATTGCTGCCCAGGCTCAGGGAAAATATTCTTTCGTGGTTGAATTTGGTGCTTCCAAAATAAACATTGCTTCTGAGTTTTTTCATTATTTTGGCATAAAACCTCTGAAAATTAATACCTATCGGATTGGTGGCAAAGTTAAGACCAATTGGAAAACTCGAAAGTCCGCCTCCCGTCCCGATGTCAAAAAAGTCGTTATTACCGTTCCTAAAGATCAAAAGATTGATCTTCTCACCCTAAAAAATGATCAGAAATAAATTATTTTCCATCAAAAAGAAACAAAGCGGTCGCGACGCGTCCGGTCACGTTTCTATCCGTCATCGCGGTGGCGAACACAAACGCTTCTTGAGGCTTATCGACTGGCAAAGAGCCAAAAAAGATATCAAAGCCCGGGTTGTTTCCATTGAATATGATCCCAACCGTACCGCCAAAATCGCCCTGTTGGCGTACACTGACGGTACCAAAAAATATATTCTGGCTACCAGTTTATTAAAACTTGGTGATATGGTTGTTTATTCCGACACTGCTCCCATCAAGGATGGTAACAAACTATCCTTAAAAAATATTCCCGTTGGCACTCCGTTTCATTGTTTGGAATACCGTCCCGGGTCTCAGGCCCAGCTAATAAAAAGTGCCGGTTCTGCTGCTTATTTGCAAAGTATTGAGGCCGATAAAGCTATTGTCAAGTTACCCTCCGGCGAAATCCGTTTATTTTCCAGCTCCTGCACTGCCGTTATCGGTCAAGTTAGCAACGTTGATCACTCCAATCAAAAGATGACCAAAGCCGGGGACAGTCGCCACCGGGGAATTCGTCCCAGTGTTCGCGGTGTAGCTCAGGATCCCCGTTCCCATCCTCATGGCGGCGGCGAAGGCCGGTCTAGTATCGGTATGAATCCTAAAACTCCTTGGGGTAAAGTTGCTATGGGAAAAAGAACCCGTAAACGCAAAAATCGTTCCAATCGTTTAATTATTAAAAGAAGAAAATAAATTAAATGTCCCGATCTAGTAAAAAAGGTCCTTATATTGATCCCCGTCTTTTAGAAAAAATTGCCAAAACCAAAGACGCCATCAATACTTATTCCCGTCGCTGTCAAATTACTCCCGAATTTGTCGGTAGGAATTTTGGAGTCCACAACGGCCGTAAATTTATTAATGTCTATATTACCGAGGATATGGTCGGTCACCGCTTGGGTGAATTTTCTCCTACCCGGACCTTCAAAGGTCATGGCCGGGTGGTCAAGCGGGTTATTGAAAAAACCTAAATTTATATGGCTATTTCTAAGATAAATTCCAAACTTAATCCTCCGAAAATTGTGACTGCCCCTCCGGTATTTAAAGAGTCCAAATTTGTGGACAAAAATCTTCAAATTTCCCCCCGCAAACTTCGTCTTTTAGTCTCTACCATCAAAAAAGTTCCGGTTTCAAAAATCTTACCTCGTCTCCAGCTAACCAACACCAAGGCTGGTAGATTTTTAACCAAAGCATTAAAGACTGCCATTAATACGGCCAAAAACAATTACCATCTCCTTCCGGACACTCTCTCTTTTGTCTCTTTCATGGTTAATGAAGGTCCCAAAACCAAACGAATGGACAAATCTCATGGTTCCCGCTTCGCCCGTGGTATTATCACCCGTCGCCACAGTCGATTAACCATTGTCCTAAAAGGACAAATTAAAAGTTAATTTTTTATTTTTATTATTAATAATTCGTAATTTGAAATTCGTAATTAATTAAATATGGGTCAAAAAGTAAATCCATTATCCTTTAGATTAAAGACTTCTCCGACTGCTCCCGAATGGCAGTCCTCTTGGTTTGCCAACAAGTTTAAGTATCCTATTCTGCTTTTAGAAGACAAACGTATCCGTGATTTTGTTCAAAAAAAGCTTTCAACTGCCGGAATTGTGGCCATTAGAATCGAGCGATCAGCCAATAAAATCAAAATAATTTTAATTGTCTCTCGCCCCGGTCTGGTTATCGGTCGTGGCGGCAAAGAGCGGGAAATCCTAAAAAATGACATTCAAAAATTATTGACCCGAAGCTCTGCCAAATCAAACATTGATATTCAGGTGGAAGAATTCAGAAACGTCGATTTTTCAGCCAAACTCATTGCCGAAAAAATATCCTATCAGTTACAAAAGCGAATGCCTTATCGACGGGTAATTTTGGGAGCCATGGAAAAATCCATGGGTGCCGGTGCCAAAGGAATCAAAATTGTCCTTTCCGGCCGGATTAATGGTGCTGAAATTAGTCGTCGGGAAAAATTCTCTCAGGGAACAGTTCCTTTAAGTACCATCAGTTCCCACATTGACTATTTTGAACAACCCTGCCTCACCCGCTCGGGTTACATCGGCATTAAAGTTTATCTCTGCCTGGCTTAACTATTTTTATTTCTATGATTATAAAATTTATTACTTCTCATCTATTAACTTTTTATCTTCTTATCTAATCTATGTTGCAACCCGGTCGGACAAAATATCGAAAAGCTTTCCGGGGGAGAATGCGTGGTCTTTCTGCTGGCTCATTGGTAAATTTTGGTGATTACGGTCTCAAAGCCATGGCTTGTGGTTGGGTCACCAGCAACCAAATTGAAGCCGCCCGTCGCACTATTGCCCACGCTACCAAGAGAAATGGCCGGATGTGGATTCGGATTTTTCCTGATAAACCCATAACCGAGAAAGCCGGTGGAGGAACTATGGGTGCCGGTAAAGGCGATGTCAAAGGTTATGTGGCCGTCATTAAACCGGGTCGAATTTTATTTGAAATTACCGGTGTTTCCGAAAAGGAAGCCCACCTTGCTCTCAAACTCGCCGGTGCCAAATTACCCATAGTTACTAAAATTGTTTCTAAAATATGAAAAAATCTGATAAAATAGCCCTGACTTCCAAATCAGTCGGAGATCTTCCTAAACTTTTGGCTGATAAAAAGAAAGCTTTTTTTGAAGCCAAGGCCAAACAATTTCTGGGCAGTCTCAAAGACACCTCTGTTTTCAAAAAACTTCGTTTTGAAATAGCTCTGCTTTCTTCTCTTATAAAAAATCACCAAGATGTCAAAACTAAATAAAATTACCGGCAAAATATTTACCGGTACTGTTACCTCTGACAAAATGACCAATACTATCGTGGTTTCTCTTGACTATAAATTCCGTCACTCCTTTTATCAAAAAATCGTCAAGCGCCACAAAAAACTCTATGCTGAAAATAATCTTGGCGCTAAAGTCGGCGATACGGTCAAAATCCGCGAAGTTAGGCCCTTAAGCAAAATCAAAAGATTTACCACCGTTGAAATTATTAAAAAATTAGACTAAATATGTTACAACTTCGAACCATTATCCATCCGGCTGATAATTGCGGCGCCCGGGCTCTCCAGATAATGCATATTTATGTCGGCTCCAAACACTAACAGGCCGGTATCGGTGACATTGTTTTGGGAGTGGTCAAGGAAGCTATTTCCAATGCTCTGGTCAAGAAAAAAGAAAAAGTCAGAGTGGTTATTGTTCGGACCAAAAAGGAAACGGGAAGAATCGATGGTTCTTATATCCGTTTCAGTGACAACGCCGGAGTAATTATCGACACCCAAAATAACCCCCGGGGAACCCGTATATTTGGTCCTATTGCCCGTGAAATAAAAGATGCCGGTTTTAGTAAAATTGCCTCTATGGCCAAGGAGGTATACTAAAATGAAAATCTTAGCCGGAGACCATGTTAAAATTCTGATCGGTAAAGACAAGGGTAGAACCGGAGAAGTTATCAAAAGTTA
>JAGVHP010000016.1 GCA_020056515.1 Candidatus Shapirobacteria bacterium | reverse complement strand
CCTCAAGGGCACCGCTACCCTCAATTCCGTTTCTGTCAGTAACCTCCTGGCCGTCGGCCAAATGGCTCTAAAAGATAATATTTTGGAAACCACCGCCTCTACTCTCTTAATCCAACCCTCCGGCACCGGTACTATCTCTCTTCTAAAAGATCGTCTGATCGTTGCTGACACTGGTGAAGTCACTATTAATGGCAATCTAAAAATTAATGGCAACCTTATTGCCAACATGCTCTCCGCTCAAAAGCTCGAAGCCGAAGAGGCCACTATCAAAAACAACCTAACTGTCGGCAAAATCAATGTTACCCTTGACCTGCCCGCCCAGACTGCGGAGCTGTCGGCGGGTTCCGCTCTACCCATTGCCACTAACTCAGCTTTAATCGCCTCATCTGCTTTACCCGCCGAAGCTTCAGCGGCGGCGGGCCTTATTTCCAACGCCACCGCCGGCGTTGCCTCCCTGCCTTCCGGCAAGACCGAAGTTGTCATTAACAATAACCGTCTCACTCCCACCTCTATGGTCTATCTCACCCCCAACGGCTCCACCCAAAATCAGGTAGTTTATGTTAAAAATAAATCAATCAGCCTCGGCGACAGTCTTCCTTTCTTCACCATCGGCCTCGACTCCACTCTGCCTACTGATTTATCTATAAATTGGTGGATAATAAATTGATTGGTATTTCTCCCTTTTTCAAGGGGAGATGCCCCGAACTTGTCGAGGGGGGAGGGGTTTAATTGACAAATCCCATTATAAGTACTAACATTAGGAATATGATACCAAGATACATACTAAATAAAGTAGTCAAAACCCTTAATGAGTCTAACAAAATAGTTATTGTTCTTGGACCTAGACAGGCCGGCAAGACCACCCTGATCACTCAAATTCAGGCTGAAATAAAGTCAGAATTTTTTTTAAAGCTAAATTGTGATATTGAAGAACAGCTAAACGTCATCAACACCACTTCCATCGAAAATTTAAAAAGTCTACTTTTTGAAAAAAAATATCTATTTATAGATGAAGTTCAAAGACTTAATAATGCCGGCTTAACCTTAAAGATAATTCACGACTCTTTTCCTGATTTAAAGGTTCTGGTAACCGGTTCATCTAGTTTCGAAATCAAAAATACCCTTTCCGATGCTCTCACTGGTCGATATTTTGACTTTATTCTTTTTCCTCTTTCTTTCAATGAAAGTCAGGGTAACCTAGCCTCTTTTTTAACTTATGGTGGCTATCCGGATGTTTTTTTACAGCCTGATACCGAAATCAAAAAAGCCCTTTTGTCCAAAATTACCGAGAGTTATTTATTTAGAGATGTATTGTCGTTCTCCAAAATCAGAAATTCACAAGCACTGGTAAATCTGGCTCGTGCCCTAGCCTTCCAAATAGGGTCAGAAGTAAATGAAAACGAACTTTCAAAACGAATTAAAATAGACCGAAAAACGCTTTTAACTTATCTTGAAATTCTGGAAAAATCATTTGTCATCATGAGGCTTCACCCCTATTCCCAAAATCCCCGACGGGAAATTGGTCGACGTTATAAAGTATATTTTTTAGATTTAGGTATCAGAAACCAACTTATCGGCCAATTCAACCCACTCGATCTCCGTTCCGATTACGGGAAAATTTGGGAAAATTTTTTAATCATTGAACGAAGAAAATTACATAGTGTGTCCCTGACTCCTCCTCCTTGTTTTTTTTGGCGAAATTTAAATGGATCGGAAGTCGATTATTTAGAACTGGTTGACGGCAAACTTAGTGCCTATGAATTTAAATTAAGCCAAAGTCAGAAAATCAGAATACCTTTATCCTTTGTCTCCGAATACAAGGTAAAACCCATCTTAATAACCCCGGACAATTTTCAAAATTTCATTACCAATGTCTAATATAAATTGGTGGATAATAAACTAACAAAATGACCGACAATCCAAAAATAAACCTAGTCCCCCTTCTCTCAGTTTCCGGACTAACCTTCGTCTCCGTTGGTGGTCTTATTTTCTTCAAAACAAAATCAGAATCAAAAATTGTTTCTCCCTTGCCTGTCACCACCCCGCAACAACAAAATATAGATAGGCCAAATCCGACCCAAGTACCAAAAAGTATCGAACATTATCTTTTAGCCTCACAACAGTTTTTTACTCAGGCTCTAGAAGCCCAAAACACTCAAAAAAGTTCCACTACTATCAGTAACCTTCTTAATCGTTCTTTAACTCTAGCTACCGAGGCCGTTCGTCTATTTCCAAAGGACTATCGTGGCTTTCTCCAACGTGGCAACGTTTATCGCTCCCTCACTTCCACCCCCCAAACTACCGACGCCGCCATCAAGGACTTCGCTTCTGCTCATCAGCTTAATCTTTCCCTGGCCGAAGTCACCCGAAATCTCGCTTCTCTCTACGCCCTCAAGGGCGACGCCCAAAACACCCTCGTCTTTCTTAGTAAAACCGTCTCTCTTGAACCCACCAAGGCTCAAAATTTCTATGACCTGGCTCATCTCCAACAACAAACCGGTCAAATCAACGCCGCCGTCCACACCTACGACCAACTCTTAAGTATACTGGCTGACCCCGATCAAAAAAACAAAATCATCTCCGAAAAAACTGCTCTGGAAAATCTTCTCTCCCAAACCAGCCCCGCTGTTGAAGAAAAACTTCTCACCCCTTCACCCTTCGTCTCACCTGAACCTTCATTGGAAGCGTCTGAACCTCTACTCCAAGCCGACACGGGCCTGCCCGCCATGGTTGCGCAGCTACCGGCGGGATTAGTTATCGCCGCTCCGGAGTCTGAAAAAAATATCAGTGTCAACGACCTTACCGAAAGCAACTCTCTCTCCGGCAACGCTACTCTTTTATCCAGTCAGACCTCTCTTTCTATTTCCAATTCCCGGCTCAAACCCGATTCTCAAGTTTACGTTTCTGTCATCTCCGGTGGCAAAAACCTTACCTTAGAAATCCTGAGTAAATCAAACGATTCTTTCACTGTCGGTCTCCTCGACCCCGCTCCCGAAAATATTGAGTTCAAGTGGTGGATCATAAATTAATTATCAATTACGAATTTCAAATTACGAATGAAAGACAACATTATTCGGAATAAAACATTTGATTTTGCAATAAGAATCATTAAAGTCTATAAGTACCTCAAAAATAGCAAAAATGAATTTATTCTCTCAAAACAGTTGCTCAGAAGTGGTACATCAATCGGAGCAAATATCGAAGAGGCTATCGGTGGTCAATCAAGAAGTGATTTTAGTTCTAAACTATCTGTTGCCTACAAAGAAGCCAGAGAAAGTGGTTATTGGATAAAACTATTAGAAAAATCTGAATACCTTTCTACTAAAGAAGCCCAATCATTACTTGAAGACCTAACCGAAATACTCAAAATAATCGGTAAAATACAAAAAACACTTAAAGCGAATTCTTGATTCGTTTTTAATTCGTAATTCGTAATTTGAAATTCGTAATTATTGTGTCGGTGTCGGAACTACCTTCTCCGCTGGTGGTTCTAGTCCGATCTTGGGCACACTTACCTTACCCTTAACTCCACTGGGAATTGCTTCCGGCAGTTTCAGCGTCTCCGGCGTAGTTCCGGTAGTCGTCGGAGAACTTGCTTCCAGTTCCTTTTTCCATGTCGCCAATTCTTCGCTGGCTTTTTCATAGTCACCACTTTCCGGACTTACCAAACTTAGTGCTTGACTCAATCGGGCCACTGCTTCAGTCAATTTTTTCTGTTGCTTGGCCGCATTAGCCCAGTTATACCACCCATTGGCAAAATCATTTTTCAAAGTCACTGCCTGTTCAAACAATCTATCCGCCTCATCAAATCTCCCCATTGCATACAACAACCCGCCAAAATCCAGTCTCAAAGCTGGGTTAATCGGGTCCAAAACAATAGCTTGTGAATATGCCTGAATTCCCCAATCAGTCGAACCGTCCACCAAGCCAATTAATTGTTTATAAATCACTGCCAAGTTCGTCCAATATAACGGATTTTCATTGTCCAGCGCTACCGCTGCCTTGGCTTCTCTGACCGCTTGTTGAATCAAGACTACTGCCTTCTGCTTATCCTCTTCAGAAATATCCTTGTTTGACAACATGCTCTGAGCCAAAGCGATATTGGTTTGGGAGTATGCCCTTCGGTATTCGGCGTAATTTACGTTTTGCGAAATTGCCTTAATCTGCAAATTATATGTCTGGCCTCCGTTGTTTTTCGATGCGGCCACCAGTGACTGTCTAAAATAAATTTCTCCCAACAATATTCTTATCCACCAATAACCTCCCACTGCTACTCCGACTATCGTCAACACCAATATCGCCGTCGGTGCCACATTTACTCCCTTTTCTCCCACCTTAAATGATGCTCCCACTTCCTTTGTTTTTCCTCCATCGCTACCTGCCGTCAACCACAACCACAGCCACAAACCTACCAAACTAAAAGGTAGGACCAAAAGTACTAAACCCAAAATCATCACTTTTATTTTATTTTTCCGCTCCCCCTGCCCCTTCCACCCCTGCCACCAGACAAAAATCCAGGCCATTAAACCCACCAAACCCAGCTCTGTCCAGATTTGCAAAAGCCAGCTTCCTGACCACTGATACACGTTTGCCCACGCCAAAGATGAATTAAATTGAACCGGTCTCCACCAATAAAAAGCCTCGATAAAATTACCCACTCCCGACCCCACCAGTGGTTTTTGTTTCAATGCCTCCACTGCAATCATCCAGCTGCTTCTTAGGTCCAGCGCCCCCCAACCGGTTTTAAAAAGTTTGTATAAATCTAAAAGTGTTACTACCAATAAAACCCCGACCATTACCGCCTCACCTATATATTTCTCCCGACTTTTTATTTTTGTCCACAATTTCTGTCCCCAAGCCCACGCTACCACTATCAATAACCACAATTCCCCCATCGACTCGCCCACCAGACTCCATCGGTCTGTTATTGAAATTAACGGATTATTAGTGGGAAAATTAATTGGTAGCTTTTTGGTTGGTATCAAAAAAACCACCAAAGACACCAATGCCGCTATTATTGCCACTACTGATAGATACTTTAATGCTCTGTCTTCCTCACCTTTTTCCGCCGTCTGCAACCATAAAAATGTTGCTCCCACCATCCCCAATATTGTCCCCCATCCCGATACGTTCGTGGCCGTCCGAATTCTCACTCCTACCAACTCCAGAAAAAATGAAAAAGAAGCTATCAGGAGCCATACTAGCAACCAGCTCATTGTTGACGACCAGTTAATTTTTTGCCTGTCTTTGTCCAAAATTAGTCCCGTTCCCCAAATCAGTAACCCTAGCGCTACCGCTATCACCATTAACCAATTTTTCCCAAAACCAAAGCCATCAATCACTATCGGCAAAAACATTATTGGGACAATTGCCAACAGCAGACGACTATAGATTTTGAGTATTGTTTTCATAATATAAGATTAGCAATATCACCCTTGTCGGGCAACCACCAAGTACCTCTTATTACCGCATTATTATCTCTATTTACTAATTCTAATATCACCCCCTATCACTTTCCGTTTCTGAAGTCATACCTTCCTCCCTTGTCAAAGGGAGGACCGAGGAGGGATTTGTCTTTATTTTAATATGCTCAACGGATCCAGTTTTCCTTTAGTTGTTTTGATTTCAAAATGCAAATGCGGTCCGGTTGACCGGCCGGTTGACCCCATCACTCCTATTTTTTGTCCCTGATTTACCTTTTGACCCAAGGTTACCGCAATTGAATTATTCAGCATATGACCATACAAGGTTTGATAACCGTTACCATGGTCAATAATCACGTAATTTCCATACCCTCCTCCATTCCATCCGGCCGTTACCACTGTTCCGCTCTGAGCCGCCAAAATATTTGGCCCATCTCTTGAGGCAATATCGGTTGCCTGATGATACCAATAGAATCGCTGAGTAATTCTTCCTGAAGTTGGCCACATAAAGTTACCCTCTCCCACCACTCCCGGAATTGGTGCCACACTCCTAGCCAAATATCGACTGGCATCAATCACCACTTCCTTCGGCTTAATTGCATCCGGTATCATCAATTCCTGGCCGGCATTGATAGCAAAGGTCTCGTCATTACTAAACGAATTAAAAGGATAGTCAACTATGTTTTGGGCATCCACACTATAGTATTTGGCCACACTATAAACCGTCTCTCCTCTTTTAACTTTATGTCTGACTCCGATTATCGGCAGTATCCGCAATATCTGCCGGGGTTTAATCGCATCCACACTTTTTAGATTGTTTTCCCAAATAATCGTGTCCACGGTTACTCCAAATTTCAAGGCAATAGCCCCAACTGTATCTCCCTCTACCACCCGATATTCCGTTACCTCGCCTTTTTGCAAATCAGAAATCAGTGTCTCCGCTCCACCTACCCCATCCGTGGCCAACAAATAACCGCTGCCGGCATTTTCTTTACTGTCACTCCTGTTGATAATCGCCTCAAGTTCCCCCGAAAAACCAATTGTCCCAAAGGCCAATACCGCCATCGACACACTCACAAAAGTCTGGGAAAAACGGCCCCTTTGTTTATACATCAGTTTCGACAACACCTGCTTCAAATCCCCCACCCACCCCAAAAACAAAGCCCCGATTTCCGAAACAAAAACTCCTTGCAGCTTCAACCACTGCCCGATTAATTTTATTTCTTCCCTCATTTTTTAGTCACTTTACTTAAAAAGTCGCTGTTAGTTTTGGTTTTGCCCATCTGTTCAATAATCATTGTCGTTATTTCATCTTTATCATCCAAAGTATCAAACATCCGCCTCATCGCCATTACTTTGTTTAATATTTCCGCCGATAACAACAGCTCCTCTTTTCTGGTTCCCGATTTCAATATGTCAAAGGCCGGAAAAATCCGCCTATCCGATAATCTCCTCTCTAGCCTCAATTCCATATTCCCGGTTCCCTTAAACTCTTCAAAAATCAGCTCATCCATTTTTGAACCGGTATCCACCAGCGCCGTTCCGATAATCGTCAAAGATCCACCGTTTTCAATTTTCCTGGCTGCTCCAAAAAACTTTTTGCTGGGATATAAAGCCGCCGGATCAAAACCTCCCGACAAAGTTCGGCCCGAAGTAGGAATTGCTAAGTTATATGCCCGGGCTAATCTGGTAATCGAATCAAATACCATAAATACATCTTTTCCCATTTCTACCAGTCTTTTCGCCCTTTCAATCGCCACTTCCGCCGCCCGGGTTTGTTCCTCCGGTTTTTGATCAAAATGTGAAGCAATTACCTCCCCTTTTATAAATCTTTGCATATCCGTCACTTCCTCCGGTCTCTCTCCCACTAGCACTGCCATCAAATGAATTTCCGGATAATTAGCTGCTACTCCGGCGGCAATTTCTTTCAATAGTGTCGTTTTCCCGGCTTTTGGTGGACTAACAATCATTCCTCTCTGTCCATAGCCAATCGGACAAAAAATATCGATAATTCGATCCGACATCACCCCGGCTTCAAACTCCAGTTTTATTTGTTTAATTGGATATATCGGTACCAAATCCTTAAAATCGGGACGTTTGAGTGCCGCCACCGGATCGATCTCATTAACCTTATCGATTCTGACCATTCCCCAATACTTTTCCCCGTCTTTAGGTGCTTTCGCCACCCCTAAAATGTGATCGCCGGGGCGCAATCCGTAACGTCTTACCTGCATTGCCCCAATTACGGCATCGTGATGGTTTGGTAAAAATTTAGGCCTGACAAACCCTGTTCCGTCCTGCATTATTTCCAATACTCCTGATAGCATTTCCATTTTAGGTGAGTTTATATTTGGCTGTGCTATCGATACCACTGGCCCCGTCGCCTGCCCGCCTAACTGCGCAGCTGTTGGCTGGGACAAACCTACCCGATTGTTGTTTTTTTCGTCTTTACCCGCCATAGTCCTCGGCAAAGCCGGGACGACGGCGGGCACTTTAATATCTGGTTCTGTTAGCACAACTGCCTTTTTTACCATGATGAATTTTTATTAACTAAATAAACCAACGAATCCGACAAAATTGTAGGGAAAACATCAATATCTTTGGGAAACAATCATATTCTAGAGAAAAACCTCTTCTATGTCAAATACTTCCGTAGAAAGCAACGGACCTGCCCCCTCCGTTGCTCTCTGCACAAGCATTTACTGCCCTTTACCTCGCCGAAGCGTTTGCGTAGGCGGGCCTCTGCCGCTCTCAACTACACCGCCAAGCCAACTTGACATCTTGGCGTCAACCATCTATTTTAAAAGAGAAGAAACAACAATATTCGTGTTCCACCTGCTTTGAGAGCATCGATAATGTTGTTTCTTTTTCGTTTCTTTACGTAAATTTTATAGCCGCAAGGCGACAAAAATTTGCGCAAAGACACAATCCCGATAAGGCTTTAGCTGATATCGGGGTTCGTTTCTCCTTAAAATTTAAAGTACTAGTTTCCCACCCAATTTTGCTACCTGCTTTATCTGATCCCGTGCCCAAGTATCCTTCTTTCCTTTTTTCAATCCCAACCATTTTCTCAAATTAATTCCCAGCATTAACATTAATATAACACCGTTTTTCCTCTTGTCTATAACCTATATATTTTATGTCCTATTTTTTCACTATACCTATAATAAAAGTTTCCTTACTTTTTAGCTTTATTTAACACCCAATTTTACCCTTATGCACACTATGTGGATAACGCCAACCCCAATTCGTAATTTTGAGTTTTACGAAATCCTGTGGACGTAATTATTAATTCGTAATTGATTTCGTCAGCTCTCTTATACTATATATAGTAGCTACTTCCCGCCCCATTGCCCGAGCTTCCTTCTGTCTCCTCTCCATTTGTCTCACTCTTCTAATTTCTCCCAAAAGCGACACTTCTCCTACATAAACTTTTGACCCCATTGGTTTTTCCTTATAGCTTGAATATATCGCTGCCACTACTGCCAAATCCGATGCCGTGTCCAGTAACCTCACTCCCCCGGTCACCGATACAAATACGTCACATTTATAAAGTGGTACTCCCATTGTCTTCTGGACTACTGCCGCCAATAATTGCCCCCGGTTATAATCAATCCCTAAAAATACTCTTTTTGGCATTGCTGAAAAACTCTCGGTTACCAGAGCCTGTATCTCCACCATCATCGGCCTGCTTCCCTCCATTACCACTGTCACTGCTGACCCAATTTTATCTACTTTAGAAGTAATTAGATCGATCTCTCCCGACCCCATCTCCGTCAAACCTTTCTCCCCCATTTTAAACACCCCCACTTCCTCTGTTGACCCGAAACGGTTTTTGTTGGCTCGCAGAATCCTTAGTTCCCCGCTCTTGTCACCTTCAAAATACAGCACCGTATCCACCATATGCTCCAAAATCTTTGGGCCGGCAATTTCCCCTTCCTTGGTTACATGACCCACAATTATTACCGCCATCTTTTTCCCCTTAGCCAACTGGATCAGGCGATACGTCACTTCCCGAATTTGATTAACACTGCCAAAGTTTCCCACCCCGGTTCCGGTGAATTGTGAAATTTCCGCTGTTATCGTTTGAATCGAGTCCACCACCGCTATTTTGAATACTTTTTGTGTTCGGGCAAAAAATGACTCCACTTCCTCAATTGCATTAGTTTCTAGTACCTCAAAATTTCTTGGGTCAAGTTTTAGGCGGTCAACCCTCAACGCCACCTGCTCCGCTGATTCCTCTCCCGCCACATACAACCCACCTGATTTTCCTATCAATTGAGTCAATAATGTACTCTTGCCAATTCCCGGTTCTCCGGCAAACAAAATCACGCTTCCCGGCACTATCCCCGCCCCCAGAACCCGATCCAATTCTCCTATCCCCGTCTGCCACCTACCGCTTTCTTGAGTTATTTTTATTTTTGATAAATTAATCGCTTCCACGTTTTTATTCGGTCCTATTTTTAGACTTTTAGACTTTAGATTTTTCTGGCTTTTTATTTCCCTTAGTGTGTTCCACTCCCCACAAGCACTACATTGTCCCGCCCATTTAGAAAATTCGTTGCCGCAGTTATTACAGACAAAAATCGTTTCTGCCCCTCGTCTCATATCTCATTATATCCCTTTCGTGCGTTCCAGCGCCCCTAGTAAACTGATCCCCAAAATCTACCTAAGATTGGGTACTTCTGGCAACCACCCCTTCACAACTCCTCGCTCTCGGACAAAGCCGTCGATATGATTCTCCATATTTATCTTCCTTTGGTAAAACCCCATCTCCCTTCACCAACAACTCCCCCAAACACATATTATCATCGCTTATCACCACCACTTGTCTTACTGACGCGCAGTACATTGCTGTTTCTGCTTTAACTCCAACACTATTCACTGCTGAAATTATATCACTTTGTCTCTTTTTTCACTGAATTTATTTATACAACACATTCTTTTTATCACTCAGCACCAATCCGAGTGATATTTTTCGCTTGGCCACGTCCACACTTT
>JAGVHP010000057.1 GCA_020056515.1 Candidatus Shapirobacteria bacterium | reverse complement strand
TGGATTTACCCTTAATCGCTTCCAATATGACGAAAAGATACCAGACAGACCACAACATTGTCGGTTGGGTTGGTACTGACCAACGATCAAAAGCGGCTAAACCAAAAGATAAACTGTAAATAAATGCACCGATTAATCCTATTTTTTTTCCAAAATGCTTTGAAAATATCCAATAAATACTGCCAATGGTTATTAAACCACCCAGCCCTGTCGGAATCACTGCTGACAGGGGATTCATCCTAAATAACCAATAAAATATGGCCATCACATAATAATAAGCACTGCCTATAAACACTCCCTCCACGCTGGTTACCTGACCAATCAGTCGCTGGTGGTGGTTTACTAAAATATCTCTGGCTATCCAGGAATACAAATCCTGATCGTGGGCAAAAGAAAATCCTCTTTCAAAATTGTAAACTCTCCAGACCAAACCTAAAAACAGAATAATTATCATCACTGGGTACCCTTTCATAAAACGATCATACCACTTATAATCTACATACATGTTTGCCCTCAGCATTGTTATTCCTTGCTACAACGAAGAAAATAATCTCAAGCGGGGAGTTTTAAAAGAAGTTAACCGCTTTCTTTTAAAGCAAAAGTTTTCCTGGGAAGTATTAATCTGTAATGATGAATCTACTGATAATAGCCTGTCAATTCTTAGGAAGTTTTCCCGTAAACATTCCAAGTTTAGGGTATTAAATCTTTCCCATAAAGGCAAACCGGGGGCTGTTTGGAGCGGGATAAAAGAAGCCAAATATCCTTTTGTCCTCTTTACTGACATGGATCAATCTACCCCCCTAAAAGAAATAAATAAAATTATCCCGTATTTTAACCAAAACTATGATGTAGTCATCGGATCCCGCGGTTCACGTCGAAATGGTAATAGTCTCTTGCGTAAACTCATGGCCCAAACCTTTTTGTTTTTCCGACGCCTGGTACTGTTGCCCAACATAATTGATACCCAGTGTGGTTTTAAAGCTATTAAAACCGATTTAGCCAAAATTATCTTTCCCCGTCTTCAGTTTTTCAAAGATACCACCACCAACAGCGGCTGGCGGGTGTCCGCTTTTGATGTCGAGCTTCTCTTTATGGCCCAAAAGCTTGGCGCCAAAATTAAAGAAGTCGAAATTGAGTGGAAAAACAGAGACACCAGTACCACCAAAGGAGACGACACTGCCCGCTTTAAAAAAGAGTCTCTCCAAATGCTTTCAGAAATATACCGGGTAAAATTAAACGATTTAAGGGGTTTCTATGATCAAACCTAAATTTATTTTCGGTGTCATTATCTTGTCTTTTATATATCTTCTTACCCGTCTCCAGAACCTTACTTCAATTCCCGTATTCGGCGACGAAGCTATCTATCTTCGCTGGTCTCAGCTTATTAAAAATGTCGAATCTCTTAGATTTGTCCCTCTTTCAGACGGCAAACAACCTCTATATATGTGGCTGACTGTTCCATTTCTTAAAAATATTTCTGACCCGCTTTTGGCCGGACGCTCTCTTTCGGTTGTTATCGGCTTACTTTCTCTTATCAGTCTTTGCCTGACCTTTTCCCTTTATCTCAATTTTTCTTCCAAAAGCAGACAACCCCACCTTTTTATTTTTGAATCCATCAACAAACACCCTCTTTTGTCATTAATCCCCGGTCTGGTATACCTGTTTTTGCCCCTAACCTTCTTCTTTGACCGACTAGCCCTCCCCGACGGGTTACTTTCTCTATTCGGAATCCTGACTATATTTTTTACTATCCTTCTTTCAAAATATCCCCGACTCGATTTATCCATGTTGTTGGGACTAACTCTTGGATTAGCTTGGCTGACCAAATCGCCGGCTATCTATTTTGTGGTTTTATCCATTCTGGGTTTTATTCTCCTGTCGGATTCCAAAAAATTTTATTATCCACTTATGTCGGCCCTAATCGCTTTTTTTATTTTTAATATTCTCCGTCTCGGCCCTCAATTTCAGCAGATTGCTCTAAGAAATCGCGATTATGTCTGGACACTTTCCGAAATCCTGCGACACCCCCTGGATCCTTTAATTCCTCATCTAAAAGATCTTATTGTTTATTATCTTCAATATTTATCTCTTCCCTTCCTTATTCTTTCAATAGTCGCTTTTGTTTTACCCCTAGTTAAATCAAAATCCCTAACCCGGCCTTCTCTTTATATTTTAAGTTTATTTCTTTTACCAACTCTAGCCAATCTCTGTTTTATTAAAGTATTTACCGGCCGCTATTTTCTTTTTACAGCGCCACCATTAATTATATTTTTTTCATTATCATTGATTAAATATTTCCGTCTATCCCGAAAAATATTTCAAACAACCAGGCTCCAGATATTAACTGTAGTATTTTGCTTTTTACCAAATTTTTACTGGCTGTTTATGGTATCTTTTAGGCCATATTTTGTTAAATTACCCGTTTCTGAAAGTGGTTATCTTGAAGGTTGGACGGCGGGATGGGGGATCAAGACGGTAGCTGATTATCTAATCTCCCGCTCCCAATCTTACAATGTAATTGTCGGAACTGAAGGGTATTTCGGCACTCTGCCTGATGGTTTGCAAATATATACCGATTCTTTACCCCGCTTAACTGTTTTTGGTCTTGATCCGGGTCTTACCCAAATCCCCTTCAAACTTATCGATGCTAAAAATTACGGCGACGACGTCTATCTTTTACTAAACTCTCCCCGGCAAATTTTAAGTCAGTCTGCCCTCGACCAATTGACACTAACCCAAAGTTTCACCAAACCTGATGGCAGCCAGCTTCTTCTCTATAAATTATGAAGATCAAAATTGTCCTGTTTATACTACTAATCCCCGCCTTCTTTTTTTTGCTTCGACCGGGTGTTTATTGGAACATGCACGACGACACCCAAATTATCCGTCAGTTAGAAATGGAAAAATGCTTTCTTGATGGCCAAATTCCTTGCCGTTGGTCGCCGGATCTCAATTTTGGTTATGGTTATCCTCTTTTTAATTTCTATCCGCCGTTTCCATATATCGTTGGCGAACTATTTCGGATTCTGGGCTTCTCCTTTATTACCACTGTCAAATTGATAGCCATCAGTCAAATTCTTTTATCAGCCATAGCCATGTATTTTTGTGCCTCTATTTTCTTTGGTCCTTGGGGTGCTTTTCTGTCAACCCTTTTCTATGCTTATGCCCCCTACCGCCATCTCAACATTTATGTTCGGGGGGCCATGAATGAATCCTGGGCTTCGGTATTTTTTCCTCTAATATTTTACTTTTCCCATCAGCTTATTACTGCCAAAAAACATTCTATTCGTTCCCTGCTCTTTCTTTCCTTATCTCTTTGTGGACTCTTGTTGTCTCACAACCCTATGGTGCTTGCCTTTGCCCCTTTTATTGTTCTTTGGACTCTCTTTTGGCTAATCCGGCAACCTTTATTTTTAATCGGCTTTAAAAATTTAATTTTTGCTGCCTTTCTTTCAATTGGTCTTTCTGCGTTTTTTACCCTACCGGCTCTTTTTGAAAGCCGTCTTGTCAAAATTAACTCCATGTTTTCGGGTTATTACCACTATTCTGTTCACTTTGCCTCTTTAAAACAGTTATTTCTAAGTAATTTTTGGGGTGAGGGTCCTTCTGTGTGGGGAATCGAAGATCAAATGTCCTTTATGGTTGGCTATCTTCATTGGATTTTACCGTTACTATTATTGATGTTTTCTTTTTATTTATACTACCACAAAATTCAATTCAAAACAGTCCTGTTAACTATATTTATTATTCT
>JAGVHP010000055.1 GCA_020056515.1 Candidatus Shapirobacteria bacterium | reverse complement strand
ATAAAACAAAGAAAATATAATTTAAACCTGTTTTTCTATTTTCTTAGTTACCACCCTCCACCAACTTTTTTTCTTTGACTAATTTCAACAATTCGCTAACCTCTAAAATCATTCTCCTATTCTAGCAATAATTTTTATTTATACCGTGCATTCTTCTCTGCAACCATTTCTAGTTTCTCACCGCGCGCTCTTATCACATGGTTCGGAAGTACTACCACCACATCAGTTCTGCTTAAATTGGCTCTTGGCTCTCGTACCACCACCACATTATCCGCTACTGGTGCTGTAAAAAACGCCTCAACTGCCCTTCCAACAAATCCGAATGTTTTTTGCATGTTGTTATTGTAGCATTTAATACACATCTGTTACAACAAATAAATTTTTTGACATCTTTTCTTTCGGGTTTTATTTGGTAAATTTAATGATGAATGACAAGGTCAGGCAGGTACTGGAGAAGACTAAGGGTAAGAAAATTGGCGTATTTATCGATGATGCAAATATTTTCCATTCCCAAAAAGAAATTGGTTGGAAGATTAACTGGGCTTCTTTCAGATCATTTTTGTCGAAATATTATGAGATTGCCTTCGTCAATTTTTATCGAGGGAAATAT
The DNA here is from genome assembly GCA_020056515.1 of Candidatus Shapirobacteria bacterium. Classification (GTDB taxonomy): domain Bacteria; phylum Patescibacteriota; class Microgenomatia; order UBA12405; family UBA12405; genus UBA12158. The sequence continues at coordinate 4,052 of JAGVHP010000055.1, read as the reverse complement.
CCAATAAATTTTAAAATAAGCCAAAAGATAAAAAATAATCATCAAAAATTTGTCCAAATATTACAAAAAAATAAGTTTCAGGTTATCGAACGCGATTTAAAAAAGATTTATATTGATAAATCCCAAAAAAAGTTTATATTCAAATGCGACTTTGATGGCGAAATTGGTTATGACGTCGCTTCTTTAGGGTCAAAGTATGATATTGCCGTTATTGTTAGTGGAGATAGTGATTTTACTTTTTTAAAAGACAAACCAATAAAAATATTATTTTTTTGCTTTGACTACAAGGCTCCTTGGGAAATTAGACGTTTACCCCACATCTTTTTTGAAGAAATCGAAACCAGCATAAAAAAACACCCGCCGAAGCGGGTGAACATTACAAAGAAATTATATAATAAACTATGACCTTTGTCTACATTCTCTTAGTCCTAATTCTTCTTTCTATTTTTTATTTTATTTATCTTCAAAAAAAATCTCCCTCCACTCAAATTGATTCCAAAACTATCGATACCATTGTCTCTCTGGCCAACGATAAATTAAGCAACAGTCAAAAGATAATTCAGACCGATCTAGCCGGTAAAAAAGATGCCATCGAGTCTCTTTTAAAGCGGCTCACCGCCGATCTTGACAAAAACCAAAAGAAGCTCGAATCAGCCGAATCCCAAAGAATCGGCAATTTTGAAAGCCTTAAAGAATCTTTGGAGAGCTACAAAAAAATTACTATCGAATTATCCGCTTCCACCGAAGGTCTCAAAAAAGTTTTATCCAACAACCAACTCCGCGGCGCCTTTGGTGAAAAGGTGGCCGAGGATTTACTCAAACAATCTGGTTTTGTCATCGGCACTGATTACAGCAAGCAGGAATCCGACGGTACTTCCCGTCCCGACTTTACGCTCTTCTTGCCCGACAAAACCAAGGTCAATATCGATTCCAAGTTTCCCTACAGTAACATTATTAAAATGAGTGAAACCACCGATTCATCCCAAAAAACTCAATACTTGAAATTATTCGAGCAGGACATTAAAAAGAAAATTGCTGAAGTATCCACTAGAGACTATATTGATCCCGAATCCAATACGGTTGATTTTGTCGTAGTCTTTATTCCCAACGAAATGATCTTTAGTTTTATTTACGAAAAATTTCCCGATATTTTGGAGGAAGCTTTTGATAAAAAAGTTATCTTTGCCGGCCCCTTTTCCTTTACCGCTATTCTTCGAATGATTCGTCAGGCTTACGAAAATTTCCGCTATCAAAAAAATGTTCAGGCCATTATCACCCAAATCAAAATTTTTGAAAAAGAATTCAGCCGCTACAATGAAGAATTTACCAAAATTGGCGACAAAATTGACTCTTTAGCCAAACAGTACGATAGTGTCAACACCACCCGCACCCGCGCCCTCCTCCGTGTCACCGACAAAATCAGTTTAGGGGACGGAAAATAAAAACAGTTGAAAAGTCTATTGGGGTGGAATAGTATTAATGTATTAGCAAGTTAAATTAAAAAAATAATCATGGCTAAGGATGGAAAAAACACGGATCTGGACGTATTAGCGGCAAGTCTTGGATTTCAGGCGGACGAAGGATGGGAAGTTAAGAAAAAAATGGAGTTAATTAAAATGGCGGGGAAGCCGGCGGCAGAAATAGAGGCGGAAATAAATACGGCGATGATGGACGAGGCCGGTACGGCAGTGACAACAGGCAAATCGTGGGCAGAGAAGGTAATTGCGGCAGAAATATCGGATACGGCCACATTAAGTGAGATGGAAGCGGCGGTAGGTGACTGGGTCGGTGGTTTAAGTGGCACGGATCCCGCCGGCAGAGTCAGAATAATTTGTGAACAGATAGATCGTTTTCATGGTGGAGATGCGGATATTTTTAAACCTGCAAGTACTGGTGGTCGGACAGTGGCAGAAGGGGAAAGAAGACAGAGAGGGCAAAGTCAGGCAGTGCTATTGCAGTCGGCGGCGCTACAGGCCGGGCGCCAACTAATACAAAATAGTGATATGGTCACTGGTTTGCAAGCCATTTCCGGAGCCAGATTAACCGCGACAGAAAGACCGGGTTGGATAGTCGAGGAACTAACATCAGCAGTAGCTACAGTCAGTGTTGACGAAAATAATGGGAGGCAGGCTCTGATAGCCATGATTCCATTATTGGAAAATATGGGGATATTGAAGAAAACAGAAAGCGCTAGTAGTAGTCCGCCAAAATATGGGGCCGGAAGTAGCGAAGAAGCGATTTCACTAAAGGTTAATGCCGCCAGAGCCAAACAACAAGAAATTGACGCCGAAGTCAGAAAAGTGGCGGAAGCAGCCAAATATCTGGAGAAGATGGCCGAAGCTCAGGCAGTTTATTTTAATGGGTCTTTAAAGGATGGTAGGGCATTTGCTGAACATTGTTTTGTAACAAATTATGGAAACAAGCCCGATTTTCAAAGAGTGGTAATAACCCACAGTGGTCTGGTTACAGCCGTTTTAAATGATCGCCAATTAAAAGACAGACTTGAATCCGGCTTGAGAACATACTACGGTGTTGGCGGAGCAGTGGAAATGTTGGGGAAACTTTTGGTTGATCCAGCAATTCGGGAAAAAGCTGTGAAATTACTTGACGGGGTATTAACCGCTGACGCCGGTGGTATGAGCCGGGCAGACTATGGAACGGCTGGTAAGTTAGATGAGTGGCGTGCCTATGTCGGAGAAACTTTAGAGACCGAAACAGCAGCATTACTGGTGGGGATGTGGGAAGATGCCTTTTCACGCCAAACAGTGGGACAAGGGTACAGTAGCGGAATTTTGTCCGAAGAAGATCGAAGCAGGGTCCTTGGAGAGTGCTACCAGGCTATCGGGCGCGGAGAAATGGTCAATATTTTAATTAAAGGATCGGGGGAATTGTCCGGCTTAATCAGAAAAGAGATGTTGGAGTTTATGGGGAAACGACAAGAACAAGCGCAAGAAGTAATCAAAAAAGCTGGTAAAAGAACACTTAAAGATCAGGAAAAAGTTGATTTCGATTTGGCTCAAAAAGTCATTGTTTGGATAAAAGGATTTTCTGAATCAGTCAGACGGGCCGATGATGCGATGTTGATCCGCCGGGTAGATTACGACCTGGCCAGAGACAGACAACTGGCACAGGAGGCAATGGAGCGTCAAGGAATAGGAGAAACAGTTGCCACCGCCGAAGCTAACATTCTGGGGATTGAAGCTGCCAGAGGAGGGTTAACCGAAATTGCCCAGGAAATGGGAAGAGTTCTGGTTTGGCAGGGAGTAAAAATGGATGAACCTACAGGTGCAGGGCAGTGGTTAGAAGTAGATACAATTAAGGAACAAGGACAACTGAAATTAGTTATAAAAATCAGAGAAGGACGCCGACCTCAAGATTTAAGACAAGTGTTGAGGAGTCGTGAAGACGGCTTAGCGGCTCTAGGTAGGGAAGATCCCAAAAGGGCAGATTTAGAAAGAATAATTGCCACCACCAAGGTGGATTTGGCGTTGGCCGAAAAAATTCAAAGAAGATTAGACGGGACACCCGCCGAAGGGGGAAAAGAAGCAGTCAAAGGAATCCGTCAAATATTAACGGATATGGCACGACTGAAATCCGGAACCATGGGTGTTGGAAAAAGTTTGGTAATAGTCGGGGACGATACTTTTGGATGGGGGAAACCTATTGATGGTATTAGTAGTTATCCGGGTGTATTGCCGGAAAAAGCGGTTGACCTGGCCGCAGCCAGCTTTAAGACTCAGGTTGATGAGGTGACGGCGCGCGAATATTCAGGGACTAGTGGAGGTGAAGACGTAAAAAGGACATTAGAGGAGGTAACAAAGGCCTTGCGGGAGGCGGCAGTAAAAGAAGACGTTTTGCCCCAAAAAATGACAGTTGAAGAGGCAGCCAAAAGGTTGGCGGACAGAAAACAGGCGGCAGAAGAAATAGTTGCCGGTGAAAGAAGACGGATCGACAAAGCTCTCGATGAATTAGTTAAGACACTAATCCAGCGTGGCGGATTGCAGGCGCTTCTGGCTCAAAAGAAGTTGTTGATCTAATCCCTTTTTCCCTCT
>JAGVHP010000041.1 GCA_020056515.1 Candidatus Shapirobacteria bacterium | reverse complement strand
GGCGGGGGATTGTTAATTATCTTATCCGTGGTTATTCTTTTTTCCTTTCTTTTTCCTATTTTAAAATTCTCCAGAATATTTATTTCCAGCAATTTCCGGCTCAATCACGAAATTGAAGTTATCTTTTTTACTTTTATCAGTTTCGGTATCCTTGGGCTCTATGATGATATTTTTAAATTTTTTGGTTTTAAGAAATCCGGATTTTTCGGCCTCCGTCTGAAATACAAATTACTCCTTCAAATACTATTAGCCGTTATCGCTTCCTCTTTAATGTTTTTCCGTTTGGGGATTAATTTTATTTACTTACCATTTATCGGTGCCATCAATCTTGGACTTTTTTTCATTCCCATCTCCACCATTATTGTCACTTCGTTTGCTAATTTCTTTAATATTAGTGACGGCCTCGACGGTTTGTCCGGCGGTATCCTTATGATTTCCCTTTTTGCTTTCTGGATTCTGGCCGGCTCTTCCCTCGACACCCCTATTTCTCTTTTTATCTCCCTTTGGATTGGCGCCTTGGTCGCCTTTTTATATTTTAATATTTACCCGGCTCGTATCTGGTTGGGTGATGTCGGTTCACTTTCTTTTGGAGCCACTTTTGCTGTTATCGCCCTCCTTTTGGGCCGAGTCGTCCCCTTAATCATTGTCGGCGCTCCTTTTATTATTGAAGGACTAAGCAGTGCCATTCAAATGGTTTCTAAAATTTATTTTAAGAAAAAGGTTTTCCCGGCGGCCCCGATTCATCTGACCCTGCAAAAAATTGGTTGGGAAGAACCAAAGATCGTCTTCCGGGCTTGGCTAGCTACTATTATTTTGGCAATCTTTGGCCTATGGCTGGGACTAAATTAGATCTTCTTATTAAGGAGGTTAATAAATATCAAAACCTCCCTTATTTCTGTAACCGAGGAATACATAAAAACATTTCTACCAATAATGCTCTGGTAGGCAAAGGATCCGCCCACGATATTGCCTTGACCACTCTCGAAATTGCCGGCCAAAAAAACATTAAATTATCTGACTTGACCCCTGTTCAAGTCTATAACTTCCAAAAAAAACATCACCTCGGTATTGACTGTTCTGGCCTGGCTTGTCAGTTGTTGAATTTCCATTTCTCACTCTCTCTCGATCCCCGAAAAACCTCTGCTAACCACTTAACTTCTGCACCTCTCTCAACCGCTGTTAAACTCGACGACGTTCGTCCCGGTGATCTCATTCGACAAAAAAATGGCCGTCATGTCCTCTTTGTAATTAATCGACTCGACGATACCGTTACCTTTGTTGACAGTAGCCGCGATGACCACGGGGTTAAAATATCTACTTTTTTTCTTTCCCGACCAAACATTAAAATTGATGGTGTCTACCGACTTACTTCTCTTCAATCAATACCTGATATTTTAACGGATTAAGCGATAAAACTTCTACTTCCGTTCCACACTCATTACACTCCAAAATATCTCCAACAATCATTTTATCACCGCTTTTTATTTCTGCCTGACAATCAGGACAAATTACTTTTTCCATCTTTATATATTAAAATGTAATAACCTATTATATGACACCTCTTCAAAAAATTGATTCTATCTTTTTGAAACGGGAAGACTTAAATGAAACCGGATCCGCCAAAGACCGGGCCCTTTCTCTTCAAATTCAAAAATTAATTGCCAAAGGTTACAAATTCGCCGTTATTTCTTCAACCGGCAATGCCGCTATTTCCGCCCAACACTATTGTCAGCTCTTTCAAATTCCCTTAACCATTTTCCTCTCTCCTCACACTTCTCCCTCCAAACTCAAATATCTTTCTAATTATATTATTTCTTCAAAACCGATTAGTGACGCTATAAAATTTTCTAAAACCAACCACGCTTACTTTCTTAGGCAGTCAACCGACCCTGTCGCACTTAGTGGTTACCGGCAAATTGGTATCGAATTACTAAAACAACTTCCGGAAATCAGCAGTCTCTTTATTCCGGTCGGCAGTGGTACCACCCTTTTAGGTCTTTCTTTTAGCCTTCCCCCCACAGTTAAACTCTTTGCCGTCCAGCCAGCCTCATATTGCCCCATTTCTTCTCAATTTGACAAAAATTATTTTCCCGAAACCACGTCCCTAACCGATTCTCTTGGTGCCAAATATTTACCTTTAAAAATAATGGTTCTGGAGGCTATTAAAAAAAGTCGGGGTGGGGGAGTCGTCGTTCAGAATCAGGCCGTTTTAAACACCCGGGCTTATCTTGATAAAAATCAAATAATAACCTCCTTTGAGGGCGCCCTGACTTTGGCCGGTTACCAAAAAATAGCCAATACTCAAAACCTTGGAACTTTCCCGGTTATTTTATTGACCGGAGCCAAAAGATGAATTTAGAAAAAACTTTGTCGGAATTACCAGTCGACTTTTTCTTTTTAGTTGTCGATAAGTATTTAAACATCAATCTTCCCCGTCTTTCTAATTTCTATCCCATTTTTAATCCTCAACTTTCTGTAAAAAATAGTGGCTATTTGTTATCACAACCGGAAACCCTCGATTTTATCAAAAAAACTATTACCAAATCCGGCCACCGGGCGGCTATTATACCCTTCAAACCTCTACCAAAAATCGATCTTATGTGTAAAAAAAACAACTGGATAAGGGTTGGTAATCCCTCCGCGCTTAATCGACTTTTTGAAGACAAAATTAAATTCTCTCCCCTCGTTGCCAAACATTCCATCCCTTTGGTTCCTTTTATCATTGGACAACTTGAATCCAAACTTCTCTCTATTGCCTCAAAAAAATTTAGCTTTCCTTTTGTCATCCAAACTCATCATGGCTGGGCAGGCAACAGCACTTACTTAATCAAAGATTTAAAAACTATTTTCAATATTATTCCCCGCCACACACCGGTTAAAATCTCTCCCTATCTTAAAGGTTACACTATACTGAACAACTGTTGTTTGACTTCACATGGTTTACTTCAAAGCCCTCCGGCTCTTCAATATACCGGTATTTCCACCCTAACCAATAACCCCTTTGCCACCGTCGGTCGCCAATGGCCATCTTTGGCTTCCCTAAAAATTATTTCCAAAATAAAAAAAATAACACTCGATTTGTCAAAAATCCTTAATAATTATCAATACCGTGGTTTTTTTGGCCTGGACTTTCTTGTTTCCGGTGGAAAAGTACTCCTGGCTGAGTGCAACCCCCGCCTCACTGCTTCTTTTGCCTTTTATACTGAAATTGAATTAAAAAACCACCTTAATCCACTTTTTTACTACCACCTTTTAGAGTTTTGCGCTCCCGACAAAATTAACGATTTAAAAAACGAAGACCGTTTTGACAACTCCCGCTTAATCGGTTCAGAAATTACCCAAAAAAATGTGTCGGGGGCAACTATTAAAAAGTATCACGATCACAAAATTTTTTGCCGTCATTTGTCCCCACTGTCTCTCGATCCATCCATATTAAAACACCTCCAAAATGAGAAAGGTTAAATTCAAATCTCCTCTTTTAATTTACATTTCCTCCCTGGTAACAATCGGATTGTTATTCATCTCTGTTTCGTCACTTTTTGAAGCCCAAAGTAGCCTCGGCGATCCTTTTTTCTTTCTCAATAAACAAGCCTTGTGGGTCGGTGCCGGCTTTCTCCTGTTCCTGCTCTCTTCGGCATTAAATCTCGAATTCTTTCGTAAATACTCCTTTTATTTCTATCTTTTTTCGGTCTTATTACTGATTGCGGTTCTCATTCCTGGTTTGGGAGTAAAAGTTCTTGGTGCCAGGCGATGGTTTAACTTTGGACCCATAAATATTCAACCATCTGAGATATTCAAACTCGTTTCGGTCATATTTTTTTCCGCCCTATTTGCCGACCCCAAACAGTCAACCTTTAAAAATCTTTTTCTTTTCCTAATTCCTGCTTTTACCTTAATTGTTTTTGAACCCAATCTCAGCACGGCTATCCTTATTGGGGCCATTGTTTTCTCTATCTATTATCTTTCGGGCGGCCCCAACTTTCCCCTTTTTCTAACTTTTCTTATATTTTTCGTTTTAGGAATCGGCCTTGTCGTCTTTTCACCTTATCGGCTAGCCAGATTCAAAACCCTTCTCAATCAGGAAGAGAATTCCCATCAAAACTATCACAGCCAGCAAATAATTATCTCTTTGGCCTCCGGTGGTTGGTCGGGTAAAGGAATCGCCAATTCCGATCAAAAATATAGATTTTTACCCAAAATCAGCACTGACTCAATTTTAGCCATCGTTGGTGAGGAAACCGGATTTATAGGCCTAAGTGGTCTTATTTATCTTTTTATTTCTCTCGTTGCTTATCTTTTCAAGTTGGCGAAAGTTGTTACTAAACCCTTTGAAAAACTATTGGTTTCCGGGTTTGCCTGCTGGCTTTCATATCAGGCTTTAATCAATTTTTCAGCCATTGTCTCGCTGATTCCACTGACAGGCATTCCTTTCCCTTTCATTTCCTATGGTGGTTCATCCTTATTGACTCTTTTTATTGCCGCTGGATTGGTCAGAAACATAGAAAAACGACATCTCCCCTTGTTATACTCACCTAATGCCAATCTCAAAAAAAATCGTATTAACCGGCACCCATCTCACCCCCGCCGCTGAATTTATCCGTCAGCTTCAAAATGATCCTGATATTTTTTGGGAAATCTCCTATATCGGCCGAATTCACAATTCCAGTGTCGATACCACTCCAGCCGTTGAGTCAAAAGTAATTTCCAAAACCGGGGTAAAGTATTTTGGTATCAACTGTGGCAAACTTGACCGGCGTTGGTTTCTTTACACTCTTAAAGGTCTCCCGGAAACCCTAAAAGGTCTTTTTGCCGCCTCTAAAATAATCAAATCTCTAAAACCTGATTATGTCGTTTCTTTTGGTGGTTACGTCTCAGTTCCGGTAATATTAAGTAGTTTTTTAAACCAAGTTAAGTCTGTTACCCACGAACAAACTTCTACCTTAAGTCTTTCTACTAAAATAAACAGTCTCTTTTGCCACAAAGTCGCCCTATCTTTCCCAATAACAAAAAAATTTTTAAAAAATAAATTTATTGTTACGGGGAATCTTCTCCGCCGGGAAATATTTTTAAACAAAAGTTCTAAATTCGATAAATTAAAGATTGAGAAACCTATTATTTATATTACCGGCGGTAACCAAGGATCTTTGTTTATTAACAATCTAATAAAATCATCTCTTCCCCTCCTTTCTAAAAGTTACTTTATTATCCATCAGTGTGGCCAAAAATTTAAATCCAAGGCTTCCTTCAATTATCTGCCCCTTGTTTATATCGACAGTCAAGACATTGGTTGGATTTTAAACCACGCTGCGCTTATGATTAGTCGGGCCGGGGCCAATACTTGTCAGGAAATTGCCACCCTAAAGATAAAATCGATTTTAATACCCCTAAAAGTTAGCCAACAGAACGAGCAGATAAAGAACGCCGCTTTCGTTAAGACGCAACTCCCAAATATCACTACTGTTATTCCAGAATCCAAACTTAACCCACCATTACTACTTTCCAGCATCGAAAAACTTATCCGGATAGAATATCATCGCGATGTCTTCAAACCAAAATCAAATCTAAGACTACTCAAACTCATTAAAACCATCTAAAATTAACTCATGCAACATTCCAAAATTATCTCTGCCATCGATATCGGAACCTTTAAAATTACCACACTTATCGGACAATATTTCGAATCGGACCATAAAATTAACATCATCGGTTCAGCCTCAATTCCGGCTGTTGGTTTTAAAAAGGGTCAGATCATCAATCTGGAAATTGCCTCCCGGACTATCACCGAATCAGTTGAATCCGCCGAAAGAATGGCTGGAGTAGAAATTAGCTCCGCCTTTATTTCGTTAACTGCTCCCCATTTTGAATCTTTAAATTCCCACGGAATTACCGCTATCGGCAATCAAAACGGTGAAATAAGCCATGATGATATTAATCGGGCCGTTGAAGCCGCCAAAGCGGTCACTCTTCCGGTCAATAAAGAAATCGTTCACGTCATCCCCCGGGTTTTCACGGTCGACGGTCAGGAAGGAGTGATTGACCCTATCGGTATGAACGGTGTCCGTCTCGAAGTCGAAACCCACCTGATTCTGGCTTCTACCCCTGCCTTAAGAAATTTAAATAAATGTTTGGAAGACATCGGCATCAAAACTACTTCTCTGGCTTACTCAGGCCTTACTGCCGCCAAAGCCTGCCTTACCGATACTGAAACTGAGTTGGGTGTAGCCTTAATTGACGTCGGC
>JAGVHP010000073.1 GCA_020056515.1 Candidatus Shapirobacteria bacterium | reverse complement strand
TGATTTCGGCACGTCCTCGGAGAGAAAATTTACCCCGGCCTGTTTGATACATTTCAATAATGCCTTTTTTGCCAAAGATCTCGCCGGCGGTGGGAAAGTCCGGACCGGTGACATATTGGCAAAGGTTCTCGACAGTGGCGGTAGTTTCCAGGTTGAAGTGTTGCTGTTCAAGAGCGGTAACCGGAAGAAGAATTTTTTCGATAGTGGTAAGGTTTTTTTGAATCAGAGGCTTGATCTCTAAGTCCGGAGTTGTTTTTTCCAGGTGGCAATGATTGAGAAGATAGTCAATGCCATCACAGAGCTCGCCTAAGTTGTGAGGAGGAATTCGAGTTGCCATACCAACGGCGATACCGTCAGCACCATTTAGGAGTAAATTAGGAATTCGGGAAGGTAATACGGTAGGTTCAAAAGTAGTAGCATCGTAGTTGTCCATCATAGTGACTGTTTCCTTATCAATATCGGCAATCATTTCCGGGGTCAGACGGCTCATTTTGACTTCGGTGTACCTCATGGCAGCCGGAGGGTCACCGTCAATGGAACCGAAATTTCCCTGACCTTTAACCAAGGGGTAACGGAGGGAAAAATCCTGGGCCAAACGGACAAGAGACATGTAAACGGCGGCATCACCATGGGGATGGTAGGACTTAAGAACGTCACCGACAACGGCGGCTGATTTGACATTCTTGCCGGTGGGACCCAAACCCATTTTGTGCATGGCGAAAATTATGCGGCGGTGAACCGGCTTTAATCCATCGCGGACATCAGGCAGGGCTCGGGAGACGATAACCGACATGGCATAGTCAAGATAGGATTTTTCCATTTCGGGGACAATATCGACATCAATAATATGCCCGGCATTGTTGACAAAAACCTTGTCGTCCTTGACCATTTTGTTTTTAGTTGTATCTTGCGGCATAAAAAAATCCCACTTTAATTCTCCCAATGACTTGGGAGAACACTAGGTTCAAAAATTAAAATAAAAAGATTTGATTTCATATATATTTCTAAATATCCAGAGTGGCCAGGTGGGCGTGGGTAACAATAAATTTTTTGCGGGGGGGAACTTCTTCGCTCATTAGAGTCCGGAAAGTTTCATCGGCTTTTTGGGCATCAGCGATGGTAATCCGTTTTAAAATCCGGGTTTCGGGATTCATGGTGGTGGTCCAGAGTTGTTCGGGATTCATTTCTCCTAAACCCTTGTAGCGCTGGACGGTATATTTTTCGTCGGGAGAGAGTCCAGCTAAATATTTTTCTTTTTCTTCTTCGGTGTAGGCGTATTTGATGTTTTTTCCCCGTTTTACGGCGTAAAGTGGAGGCATAGCGATGTAAACATAACCTTTTTCAACAGTGTAAGAGAGATGGCGAAAAAGAAGGGTCAACCAAAGGGTGTTGATATGGGAGCCGTCGACGTCAGCATCGGCCATTAAAATAATCCGGTGATAGCGGAGTTTTTCCGGATTAAGCGAATCACCAATTCCCATGCCGATGGCAATAATTAAATCTTTGAATTTATCGGAGTTGACAATTTTATCAAGACGCATACCCTCAGTGTTCAAACCTTTACCCCAGAGGGGCAATATAGCCTGAAACTTACGATCCCGGGCTTGTTTGGCGCTACCTCCGGCGGAATCACCTTCGACCACGAAAATCTCACATTCCTCCGGTTTTTTTGATTGGCAATCGGCTAGTTTCCCCGGAAGGCCGAGAGAGTCGAAAGCACCTTTGCGCATAATGGCATCTTTGGCGGCTTTGGCGGCTTTGCGGATTTGGATAGTTAACAGAGCTTTGCCGACAATGATTTTGGCAATGTCGGGATGTTCCTCAAAAAAGATATCCAGTTCTTCCCGGACAATTTTGGCCACAATCGGCTGGACTTCGGAATTGCCTAATTTTCCCTTGGTTTGGCCTTCAAACTGAAGGTCTTTACTTCCCATTTTGATGGAAATAATGGCGGTTAGACCTTCACGGACATCATCGCCGGTAATGGAATCATCCTTGTTTTTGACCATTTCTTTCCGTTCGGCGTAATCTTTGATAGATTTGGTCAGGGCGGTTTTGAAACCAGAGAGATGGGAGCCGCCTTCGTGAGTGTTGATGATATTGACAAAAGAGGGAGTGTTTTCTTGAAAGGAATCATTGTATTGGATGGCTACTTCGGTGTCGATTCCCGAATCAGCCCGATGAATGTAAATAGGAGGATGAAGAACGGTTTTACCTTTATTGATTTCGGATAAGAGAGAGAGAATGCCGCCCTCAAAATAATAATGATGCTCACCGCCGTCCCTTTGGTCAAAAAAGTGAAAGTAAATTTTGCTGGTCAGATAAGCACGATCTTTTAAAGATCGGATAATGGTTTTAGTATCAAGGATAATTCCCTCTTTAAAAATTTCCGGGTCGGGGAAGTAGGTGACGGTAGTGCCGGAAACAGAATCCGGGATAAAATTTTCCAAGAGGGGGTTATTGGTTTTGGGAATAATGGTTAGAGAATTTTTGACTTTCCCCCGGGAGAATTCCATGAAATAAATTTTTCCGTCCCGGCGGATTTCGACCTGATAAAGGGAACTTAAAGCATTGACACAGGCAGCGCCGACACCGTGAAGACCACCGGAAACCTTATAAGCAGTGCCTTCAAACTTACCGCCAGAGTGTAAGGTAGTCATAATCACTTCCAGGGCCGGTTTTTTGTACTTGGGCATGATATCAATCGGAATTCCCCGGCCGTCGTCGGCGACGGTGACTGAGTTGTCAGGATGGACAATAACCCAAATGTTTTTGGCAAAACCGGCCAGGGCTTCATCGATACAATTGTCAATAATCTCATTAAGACAATGGTGAAGACCGGTGATGTCGGTGGAACCGATGTACATAGCCGGGCGTTTACGGACCGGTTCAAGACCTTCCAGAACCACTATTTGTTGACCGGTATATTTTTGAGTATCAGACATTATTTAGTGAATTAGATGAG
>JAGVHP010000053.1 GCA_020056515.1 Candidatus Shapirobacteria bacterium | reverse complement strand
TTAACGGATCGCCAAATTGGGTGTACAACTCAGTTCTGGTATACATCGGCGTAAACTTTAATTCCATGGTTGATGGATCGGCGTGCCAAAAAGATTGAGGAACCTGCAACACCTTCTTTTGAACAATATAATTAAATGGTGCCGCCACCAGTTCGCTCATCATTCTGGTTCTTTGGGCAATATCATCTCCCAGCGACACCCCCTTGGCTCCTGAGCTGACCGTCTTTTTTATCACCCAATCGTCAGGTTGAGACTCCAATATTTCTATTACTTGAGCCAGATTTCCTTTGGTGACCATTATTGTTCTGGGAATAAAATGTCGTAATAACCCCAATTCCCATTTAAAATAACCCTCTATCCATCGGTCAATCTTTGGATCATTCAGACCATTGCTGACAACCCCCATCAACGCCTTATTGCCCAGAAATCGATTTGGCGGTATCAGGCATAAAACCGACCCATCGGCATATAAATCATATAAGTTTTTTCCACCTTTTGGCTTAACCAATTCCCCATCTGGGTTAAGTTCTGGCATGTTTATCATCCATCGTGCTTTTACTCCTCCAACTTCTATTGGCAGTTCCCTGTCTTGAGTTAATCTAAGTTGACCTTCGGTGGCTACTCTTAAATTAAGACCTTTAACGATCGCTTCTGGTAAAAGTAGCTTATCCATTTCTGGCAGGTAAAACTGTTCTTTGTCTCCCACCAGCAAGATGACAGTTTCGTTTCCAACGCTTGCCTTAACCGCATCTGTAAACGTATATCCATTGACACTTCCGGTTATATCAACGTTATTTTTGTGAATAAAGCCATCATAATATCCCATGCCATGAGTTTTGTCTCCCTCAACTTCAGCAATTTGAAACAGTGGGGAATGTTCACCTGTCGGTAAGACCGACATTAAATCACATCGAGCAAATATAGGCAATTGATTAAACTGAGCTTGAATTCTCAACTCGTGTTTACCAATACCGTTATTTAGAGCTTTCCAGATATTTCTTCCCGTAACATCGTTTCGTAATTTTTCATTGTCTTTTAGATCTTTGTACAATTTTATCGCTCCATGAAGGTAACCATTGACACTAAAAATGATATGGTTAATCCACTGAATTTCTACTTTTTGTTCCGCAGAAAAAACTGGCACGTCTGGTGACAACTCGAAAGAATATCGCGGGAACATCTCTGGTTTCCAGATTGATTTTTCTAAAGCTGATTTTTGTCTTTGAATAAACTCTTTCTTATTCATATATTTCTACACCAAAAAAGCCCCTTCGATCCTGATATCAGATCAGAACCAAAGGGGCCAAAAAAGTTGGCGGTACCACCCTTTTTCAGTCTCTCAATAAAAAATCCCCCTTGCGGAGGATGCTACTGAAATATTGAGACACTCTCATTCATTCAGCGCTCCGTTGCCGACACGCTTTGCTTTCTTCCAGTTATTGCTGGTGGTCCTCTGAACCATACGGTTTGCCTCCGTATCTCATTTTTGAGATCACCTCTCGGATCGCGACTCCGATTAAGCGGTTTATAACGAAATTATAACCCATAATACGGGCATGTCAAGAGGGTAACGAAAGTGTTACTATTAAATTGTGAAACCGATTTCTGAAATCACTGCTGATCAAATTTCTAAAATCAAACTCATTTCTTTTGACAGTGATGGGGTTTTGGTCAAAAAGGGGACTGATCTTTTCCAAAGCCCCGACGGCTCCTTTTCTCAAAAAACCAATTTTGTTTCACCTTCAGTTTTAGAAAAACTCAAACTTCTCAAAAAACGCTTCCATATCGTCATCAACAGCGGCCGATCTTCTCTCTACCTTAGTCAAATTTACCAGAATCTTCTCTGGGACAACATCACCCTCATCTCTGAAGTCGGCGTTTTTCTTACCGGCTCCGGCTTTCATTTTCAGACGGAAAAATTAGATAACTACGAACTGGAGACCATCGTCAAAATCCGTTCAAAAATGGGTAAATTAATCGGTGATCCCAGGGTTAAAGGTTTTGAGCCTAAAACTTTTTTAACTACTCTCCACTGCCACTCCGAAGTTCCCGAGGTGGAAGCTATCGTCAAGGAATCTGACCCCCAATCCCGATTTTATTGTTGGTGGAATCTTGAGGCCTATGATATCAACCCTAAAAAATTTACCAAAATATCCGCCTTAAAAAAATTTATATCACTGATGAAAATTAATCCTTCCGAAGTTATGGTGGTGGGCAACGGTATCAACGACCGTGATTCGGTCACCTCCGAAATATTGAACATCTCCACCGATCCGGCCAATTTATCCACCGATGACTACACCATCGAAGGCGAGCACTTGGGTGGCGAAGCTCTCCTTGATCATTTCGTCAAACTCGTTTCCTAATCAAAATTTCCCAGTCGCCAAAACAATCTTTTCTCGTCGTAGTAGATATAAGTAATTCCGCCGTTTTTAAAACTTAGGCTTCGAAACAGCTTTTTAAATTCTTCCGATTCAAAATTATCGCCTATAATTAAATAACAGATAAGACACCTTAAAAAATCTGCATGGGAGACAATTAATACCGTTTTATTAAAATATTTTGACCTGAGCGTCTTTTCAATTACTTTTACTCTTTCAAAAGCCTCGGCGGTTGATTCACCTGTTTGATCAAATTTCCATCGGGGATCGCAAAAATTTTTTTCATGCTCGTTGGCATACCTAACCGCTTCACCGTCATCATTACTTCTTCCACCCAATGTTTGTGACTGCAACTTTTCCCGATATAGTTCTTCAAAAACAATCTGTTTTTTTAGCGTCATATTTATTATTTCAGCGGTCTCTTTAGCCCTGATCCAAGGGCTGGAAATTATAATTTCTATCCCTTTATCTTTTATTAATCTCCCAGTTCTTTTAGCTTGTACCCTGCCGGTCTCCGACAAATTTGAATTCGTTCTTTGTTTTATATTGTTTTCAGCATCAATCGTTTGACCGTGTCGGACTAGATATAATTTCATCGCTCAATTATAATTTAACCCATGCTTAAAAAACTAATTACCAACACATACTTCTTTTTTGGTGAGTTGACATTTTTGGCTTTAATTACTCACAACGAAAACTTTTTTTTTCATCAAAATTATCAGATCCGGATTGTTATTTACGTTATTAGCCTTTTCTATCTTATTTTTGTCATCAAACTAATCGGTTTTAGTCAAAAACAGCTTGGACTGACCAAAAAAGACTTTTTACCTTCCCTCAAATCTATTGCCCCCATTATCGTATTATTTATCTTAATTCTACCAATAATCCGTTTATTTTATCCCTCTCTTTTTGGCCTTAGTCTTCACCCTGATTCTATTTGGTTAATTCTTCTTCGTGGTTTCTATTACAGTATCATTTCCGCACCGGTTCAGGAGTTAATTTTCAGGGCCTATGTTGTTAATCGTCTGGAGCAATTTTCTTTAAACAGGCATTTTCTTATTGTAGTCTCTTCCTTAATTTTTGCTTTAGCTCATTGGCCTTTTGGCAGTTTCCCGATGGTCATTAGTACTTTCGTTCTGGGAATATTGTTAAGTGTCAATTTTCTAAAATATCGAAATATTTTTACCCCGATTATTGTTCACAGCTTAGTCGGTCTGGCCTTAATGCTTTGTATTCTTCAGTAAACTAGCTTAACGCCAATGGGTACTTTTCGAACCCACAAATATCCCCTCTTTTCAACCTAATCGAGATATTAGGTGCTGAAAATTCAAATGTAGTGAACGTTTTTGAACAAATTCGAACTCATTTCAAGTCAACGTGTTAGCTCGCCCCGCCTCGGCGGGGCTCGCAAGGTGAGCGCGGCGCCCCCCGCCTGCTATCGCTTTGCGAAGCATTGCGGGCAGGCCACCCGCCGCGCTTCCGTTATTTTTTGCCCGCGCGATTTTCTCGCCCTTCAGGCGAGTTCTTAATAAGAACAATGTATCTTATCAGATAATAAATAGAAATAGCATTAAATATATGCCAAAGAAAATGTGTTCCTAAAGGAAATTGATAACAAATTTTTTCGTCTAGAAGAAAAAATATTGTTGCTAAAGCATAAAGACCAAACGAAAAGGTAAGAACATTTGTTTTTGATCCAAATCTTTTATAAAAAATCAATATAATAGGCAACAGGAGAACTAAATTAACTATTGGCGTAACTGCATTGGGATCAAATGGAAGTTTTATAACTATTGGAGCAAAGAAATTTAACAGAACGTACAAGGCTGTTAATAAAACAGCCCAAAATCTATTGTTTGTCAAAATATATAAAAGTTGGCTCAAGCCTACAAATAGGAAAATATAGATAGGTAGTCCGTCAAGCAGCAAAGTAAAATTATTTGGAATTGTGTGGTGAGAAATGCTTCCTAGTCCAATTAATATTGAGGCGATAAATAAAAGATAAATTCCCTTATCCTTAATTTTATTCTTTTTGATGAGAGCAATAATAAGGAATGAAGAAATTAAGAAAGCTATGTTAGTCAATAAATTTATTGGCTGCGATCTTAATAAGTTACTTTGCAATTCGCAATTTGGTCGTTCTTGTGTCAATTCAATAATTCTTTGAGCAACTGCCGG
>JAGVHP010000002.1 GCA_020056515.1 Candidatus Shapirobacteria bacterium | reverse complement strand
GAGAGAGGGAAAAGAAAGATTTTATTGATCATTTTAATTTAAATGATAATAACGGGAGAGGGTAACCAAGAGAATTACAAAAGCGCAGGCTAGTAAAATTAGGCTTCTTACCATTGAGGTAAATATTTTTTAACATTAGATTCGTCAACCACCACCTGTTTTTGACCGGAGAGAATCAGAGCAGCGGTTTTGCGGCAAAGTCCTTCAATGTTACGCTTGAGAGTCCGAACCCCGGCGTCAAAACCCAAGGGGCGAATAATACTTGGCCAGACGGATTCTACGACAGTTAACTCACCCTGATTAAGACCGGCCTCGGCGATAGCCCGGGGTAATAGATAACTTTTGCCAATATTGAGTTTTTCCTCGTCGGTATAGGAGGGCATTTGAATAACCTCGAGACGGTCTAAAACCGCTGTGGCAATTCGGGAAGTATTATTACAGGTGGCCACAAAAAATGCCTGAGATAGGTCAAAGGGGTAATCAAGATAATGGTCAGTAAAACGGGCATTTTGTTCAGGATCAAGAAGCTCAACTAGTACCCCCATGATAGTGTTGAGGGCATCGTCAGCTACCCGGTCAATTTCATCCAAAAGAATGACCGGATTGCGGGTACCGGCAGCGGCCAGTCCCCGAATGAGAGCACCGGGTTCGGCCTCGGGGTGGAGGCGGGATTGGCCCCGAAGGTAGAGAGGGTCACCAAGACCGCCAAAGGGAATACGGATTAGCTGGCGCCCCAGACATTGCGCAATTGATTTGGCCATAGTGGTTTTGCCGGTGCCAACTAAACCAACAAAGAGAAATATAGGTGCCCGGAAAGGAATATCGGGATGGCGGGTTTTTTGGAGAGATAAAACCGAAACATATTCGATAATTCTCTGTTTAACATCCTGCAAACCGTAATGATTTTCGTCAAGTTTCTCCTGGGCGTGGCGAAGATCAAGAATATCATCACTTTGGGTATTCCAAGGGAGTTTGACTACCCAATCGATATATTTGGCAGTGCTTTGATAAAAAGTCCAAAAAGTTTCCTCGGAACGGGAATTAATCTCCAGTTGGGAAAAAAGCTCGTCAAGGCGACTGATTAATTCCGGAGGTAAAACCACTGATTTGCTTTTGTCGATTAGTTTATCGATAGCGGCAGAAATGGTCAGAATGTCGGTGTCAGGCATTGATATCAGTATATACGACTTTGGTTATCTTCGAGGACGGGAAGGAGGACCGAAGTTGCGGAAAGCTTGACGGTTGCGGTCAAAGTCGGGACGGGGACGGCCAGGCATTGCATCGGGAGAACCGGGATGGGCGGCTTTAAATTCAGGAGCGGCTAATTTAATTTGATGGTTATCATTAAAACCTGACACCCGAACATGGATTTTGTCACCCAATTTGATTATTGTCGAAGGGTCGGATAAAAAGCCACCGGTCATTTCGGAAACGTGAAGAAGGGCTTCGCGGCCGGGTAAAAATTCGACAAAAGCACCGAAGGCCTCAACCCGGGTAACGACACCGTCAAATTCCTCGCCGATATTAATATCCCGAATCATGGATTCAATTTGAAAGACACAGGCATCGATTTTGGTAATATCCTGGGAACAAATAGAGGCGCGACCATCATCATCAATATCAATTTGGACGGCAAATTTTTCCATCAGGGCTTTGATGGTTTTGCCACCACTACCAATTACTTCACCAATTTTATCCTCGGGTAAAGTGATTAATTTGATTTTAGGAGCATAAACTGAGAGCTCCTTTCGGGGAGCGGCTAAAACCGAAATCATTTTGTCCAAAATTTGGAGACGGGCAGAAGTTGAGGCAATAAAAGTATCGCGGATCATGTCAAAGGACAAACCCAGACGCTTGATATCCAGTTGGATAGCGGTAATACCGGCTTTGGTGCCGGTGATTTTGAAGTCCATATCACCACAGTGATCTTCAATACCGGCGATATCAGTTAATAAAACGTATTTTTTATCGTCGGAAACCATGCCCACCGAAATTCCGGCAACCAACTCTTTAATGGGAACGCCGGCAGCCATCAGACTCATGGTGGAGCCACAAGTGGAGGCCATAGAGGAAGAACCGTTTTGAGACAAAACTTCTGAAGTTAGGGCAATAGTATAGGGAAACTCCTCAATTGAGGGAATAACTGGCAGGAGAGCTTTTTCGGCCAGAGCGCCATGACCAACTTCGCGGCGGCCGGGACGACCAGTACGACCGGTTTGGCCGGTGGAAAAGGGAGCGGCGGAATAATAATGAATGTAGCGTTTGCTGGTTTCGCCATTACTGTTTTGAAGAGTTTGCTGTTCAGCCAGAGAGCCTAGGGTGGTAATAGTAAGGGCTTGGGTTAGACCTCTTTCAAAAAGAGCTGAACCGTGGGTGCAGGGAAGAACGTCAACTTCAACATTTAGGGGACGTAATTCGTCAATTTTCCGATGGTCATAACGAAGACCTTGAAGTGTTTTTTCACGAAGAGAGAGACGGACTAAAATATCAACGGCTTCAATTAAAACTCCGGCTTCGATTTCACCGGCTTCCAATTGAGTTTGATAATTATCCAAAACGATTTCTTTGATCTTGTCTTCAGCAGCCATATGGTCACCATCAGTGCCATTTTCCATAAAGGCGGCCAGATTGGGCTTTATCAATTTTTCAATTTGGGAAATTAAATCGGAATTGGGAGAGAGATTTTCAAATTCGACTTTGGTTTTACCGTGTTTTTTGGCAAAATCAATCAACTGAGCATTAATTTCTTTACCGGTTTTAATACCTAATTCGATGGCTTTGAGCAGAGTGTAATTGTCAACAATCTTGGCCTCGGCCTCGATCATGTTAATACCCTCCGAGTCTTGGCAAACTAAGAGATCAAATTTTGATTTTTCCTGTTCGGAATTGGTGGGAAAGAGGGAGAGAACACCATCTTTTTCAGCCAATCTAATAGCCGAAACCGGACCGTTGAAAGGAATATTGGAAAGCATGAGAGCGGCAGAAACAGCGGTAAAAGCAGGAATAACTACATCATTGTCTTTATCGTTACTTAAAACCGTAGTCATAACCTGAACTTCCTGCTTGAAACCGGCAGGAAAGAGAGGGCGGATGGCCCGGTCGATTATCCGGCCAAAGAGAATGGCGGTGTCGGAAGGGCCACCTTCACGCTTGATCCATTTACCGCCTTTAATGAATCCGCCGGCATAGAGTTTGTCGGTAAATTCAACCGAAAGGGGAAAATAGTCCTTGGTTTTGTCAATGGCTCCCAAAACTACCGTAGCCAAAACAACAGTTTTGCCGTAGGTAGCCATAACGGCACCGTTGGCTTGAGGAGCTAAACGACCTGTTTCCAATTTAATGGTTTTGTCAGCTGACAGTTTAAGATCGAAGGAAAAGTTATCCATGATTATTTTTTGAGACCTAAGGCTTTGAGTAATTTACCATAGCGGTCGTCATTGTGAAGTGAAAGATAGCGAAGAAGGCGGCGGCGTTTGGCGATTTTGGATAAAAGTCCCCTTTTGGCGGGAGAGTCATGCTTGTTGTCGCCAAGATGTCCCTGAAGTTTGTCAATTTCTTTGGAAAGAATGGCCACCTGAATCTCGGGAGAACCGGTGTCACCTTTGGCTTGGGCAAATTTGGTAACAATTTCAGTTTTTTCTTCGGTAGTTAATGCCATAGATTTATAGCGCTAGAATTGGTTTTTAATAAAAAATTTCCGAATGGCTACGGAAATACCAATGATAGTGCAGAGAGATTATAACACGGAATTATGCAGTAGGTGCATTTTCGTCCTCACAGTTCCGCAAACGACTTTGGCCAGGAGCAAATCGGTACTGAACCGCCGACTGTGGATCATCAACCCGTTCATAAGTACATCCACCGCAAGGAGTTCTTGTTCCTTTTGGGTCCCCAATTGTTTTTCGGGCAGTTGCCCGAGTCTCATTTTCACCGATAACAACACTGACTCCACAAATAACTGGGATTATTAATTGTTCTGCCATTTTTGTATTATTAATTATTAAACCATCGGGGTGGGGTTGGGTTTGTTGGTGCCGGGAGCCAGACCTCCGACTTTTTCAATATTCTCGATAGGTCTTTGATTATCAAACGAGTTTAGAGCGGGATTGGGAGTAACGGCTGGAGTTTCAGGAGGCTGGGTAGCCCGAAGACAAGCTGCACCAGCTTCGAAAGATTCAGGGGAAACATTGACACTGAAGGATTGGGTAGCCACCCGCAGGCCGATAAGTAAATCTTTGCCGGAATCGATATCAAGATTTAACCCAAGTATGGGTAATAAAAAGGTAAAAATTTCCGAAAAAGGAGCATCGGGATCAACTAAAGTAGCTTTGGCCCAAGTTTTGGTAACCGCAACCGGAGAGATAAAGATCCAATTTCCCTGATTGACGATTTGGCCTTTGTCAGCAAGAGGGGCCTCATCGCCAAGCATAAAGCAGACATCGGCAGAAGAAGAACTGTTATCGATGGAAATCTGGTTAGATTCGACTTTGGGAGCACCGGATTTGGTCTTGACCACCAGATTAAGACGACCACCATCATCGTTGTAGGAAACCTGATCAATTTGGTCGAGAGGATAGTTTAGGGAAACGGTTAAATCAGCGGCTGAATAGGTGTCGGTGATCAATTCCAGGCCGCTTAATTTACTGTAATTTTGGTCGGGTTTTTGAGGACTGTAAACTTTGACTTCACGACCGGATTTTTTGAGAGATAAGGCCAGAGCTAAGGCAGCACCGACACTGTCAACTGAGAGAGTGGGAACAACAATTAAAGCCGATTTGGCTTTGTCAATCAGACCTTTAATATCAGCTATATTATAGTTTTTCATATTTGGTCTATTTCCAAACAGAGTTGTATTTAACCTGCTCATTTTCAACTCTTATAGGCTATTATAACATCGCCGATTTTAAAGTCAATATAGGGCTTGAAAGTGACGCCGTATTGAGAACCGGATTTGGCTTGGTCAACAACAGTTTTAGCCTGGCGAATACCCTCAACTTTAGTATCCTTGATAATGGCATCGTCGCGCCTTAGATGAATAGAATCACCCGGGCTGATTTCACCTTGGACAACCTCGATTCCGGCGATACGGACTTTCTCGATTTTAAACTCAGCAATAATTTTGGCCTCACCTAAGGTCGTTTCCTCAATGGTAGGATCTAAAAGACGCAGGACTTGAGCCTGAATATCATCAATTATTTCGTAAATAATTTTGGATTCAAAGAGGGGAACTTTTTGGTTGTCGGCCAGATTGCGGATAAATCGGGGTACGGAAACATTGTAGGCAAATATTTGGGCTTTAGATGAGGCGGCCAAAAAGACATCATTGTCAGTAACCGTGCCAACACCGGAAGCAATCAGAAAAACATCGTCGGAAAGGCTACTAAGAAGCGCTTCCAGAGTCCCCTGAACGTCGGCTTTGACCACAATCGGCAACCGGGGGATACCATCAGTTCTAGTTTGATTTAAACGACTGACAACGGTTTTTTCCTGGGTGGGGGTGGGAACAGAGGTAACACAGGCACCAACGGGAGGAACCGATTCGAATCCAAGAATTTCTACTGGAGTTGATGGAAGAGCTGGGTTGATGGATATAGCTTTAACCTTACAATTGATAGATTCGGCAAAAATTTGGTCACCGAGATGAATAGTGCCTTTTTTGACTATCAGGGTAGCTACCGGACCACGGCTTTTATCCAGTAAAGACTCGATGACTATTGCTTCCAAAGGGGAAGCCGATTCATCCTTAAGTTCCATAACTTCAGCATTTAATATAATTGTCTCTAATAATTTATCGATACCACTGCCGGTTTTGGCAGAAACAGGAATCAGGGAAGTTTGGCCACCATAATCTTCGGGCACTATCTCCAGTTCAACCAGTTGGCCTTTAATTTTTTCAGGGGAGGCACCGTCCAAATCCATTTTGGTCATGGCCACAATAACCGGAACACCGGATTTTTTGATCTCCTTGATGCATTCCTTGGTTTGGGCCATAACCCCGTCGACGGCAGAGACAACTAAAACTACCAAATCGGTAATCTGGGCACCACGGGCCCGCATCTGACAAAAGGCAGCATGACCGGGAGTGTCTAAAAAAGTGATGGTGGCGGTTTTACCGGATTTTAGTTTGACTTCGGTTTGATAAGCAGAAATATGCTGAGTTATACCACCGGCTTCGCGAGCAGCGACAGAAGCAGTGCGGATTTTGTCAAGCAGGGTAGTTTTGCCATGATCGATATGGCCCATAATGGTGACAATGGGTGGACGGTACATATTAATTTCGAATTACGAATTTCAAATTTCAAATTTTTAAATTAATTATTTTTCTGCTTTAGCGGCTTGGACCTTGATCTCCAAACCGACCAGAAGTCCGGCTAAACGGACATTTTCACCACCGGAACCAATGGTCAGGGCTAGTTCAGATTCGGGAACTTCAACCAAAGCCATTCCGTCTTTGACTGAAACTATCTTGACGTTTTGAGCCGGAGAGAGGGCGTTGCTGATAAATTGAGATTGATTTTTGGCAAAGGCGACCACATCAACTTTTTCTTCCATGGGCAGCTCGTTTAAGACTGCTTGAATCCGGGAGCCCTTTTGACCAATACAGGAGCCAACTGGATCAACCCCAGGTTGAGTGCTGCTAACAGCTACCTTGGCTCTTTGGCCGGCTTCACGAGCAATTTTGTCAACCGAAACCGAACGGTTACCAACCTCAGGTACTTCACGGATAAATAGTTGCTTGATAAATTCCGGGTCGCGACGAGACAGAATAATATCTTTACGGCCGGTTTCAGGATCTTCGTGAATTGATTTGAGTAAAAATAACTTTTTAGTACCGAGGGGAATATTTTCATTTCTGATTTGTTCGTCCTTAGGGCAAATTCCTTCAGTTTTACCAATACCGACAGTCAAGCGATAAGGATCACTTTTGATAATAAATCCATTGACTAATGTGCCCAATTTACGGCTATATTCATCAATAACCATGGTCTTTTCAGCCTCATGAATCCCCTGATCAATTACCTGTTTGGCAGTAACGGCGGCAATCCGACCAAAACCGGGCGGGGTGACGTTTTTGCGAATATCTCCCTCGACTTCGAAAATAGAAAAAGATCCGGTGTCCGGTAAAATTTCCACCTTTAAGACAGTTTCCTCGGGAACTATTACCCCGTGTTCCTTTTGGTCTCTTTTGTAAGCCGAAATCAGACCGGCTTCAATGGCGTCAAGAATTTCCTGAACATCAATATTGCGTTCACCGGCAATTTGGGCAACGGCGGCGGCAAACTCGGTTTTAGGTAATCTTTTGACGTCCATAAGTTAGATAAGAAGATAAAAAGTTAAGTAGTAAAAAGTAATAAGTACTTAGTTGGTTGTAAATTTGTGATTATTTCTAAAATAAAAAAGGGGACGTCACGTCCCCATTCCATTTGCACAAATTTAACTTAGCTATTATAGCACTAAATCCAGAGAAAATGCTTGAAAAACTTTTTTTCCGCCGGCCACAACTTTAGACCTTTTAATTCATCAGGAGAAAAATATCTATATTCAGCAATTTCTTCTCCTATTTTAATCTCTCCGCCTTTTATTTCACATTCCCACCAATAGGCCAATTCTTCCGGAATATCCTGTTCCCACTCCGATATTAACCTGACAGGTACGGCTTCCACACCAAGTTCCTCTTTTAATTCCCTGACTATGGTTTCCGAAGCGGTTTCTCCTTCCTTAATATGACCGGTTGGCGGATACCAGGCATCCTGATATTCACCGAAATTCTTATAATCACTGGGTTTGATCATTAAATATTTCCCTTCGGAATTTTTTATTAAGCAAACAACCACCATTTTTGTATCTTTTTTTGTATTTTCCATTTTAGTTAAATACTGATTGTAAGTTTGGAGCCGAGACCGGCGGAAATACGTTTGAGTAGGTGAATCGAGGGATTGAAGGATGAATTTTCCAGACGGGAGATAATAGCTTGAGTAGTTTTGGCTCTTTTGGCTAGTTCCTGTTGAGATATCTTTTTGTCAAGCCGTTTTTTGATGATTTGACGGGAAAGTTGATATTCGACCTCGCTTTCTGCCCAAAGCTTCTTAAACTCGGGGTCTTTGAGATTTTCTTTAAAATATTCGTCAAAAGATAAAAGTTTCATAAAATATTTATACCATATAAGATATAAATGTCAAGATAATAACTGCACCTTAATCCCTCAAATCTCCCTTTGACAAGGGAGACTAGGGGTTTATTCCAAATCCCGGATCAGGTCTTTTTGTCGGGAAGACAGACGGGAAGGAACAACCAGATTTAGGCGGATGTAGAGATCCCCGACTCCGTAACCCTGTACATCACGGATACCAT
>JAGVHP010000006.1 GCA_020056515.1 Candidatus Shapirobacteria bacterium | reverse complement strand
CCGGGACTCACGGTACCACCTTGTTTCTCTGGCTTACCACTAAAAAAAGCACCTCGCGGTGCTTCTAGCTTCGATATAAGTCAGACTTATTATCGAGTACTTGCTAAAAGCAGTGATACTCTAGCTCTGTTTCGGGAGCTCCCGTACCGATTTTGTCGGCATACTTCGAGGGTGTATTATGTCCTCGTTCGTGTTCCAAATTTGATTGATTTTAGCATATAATTATCTTATGTCAACTATTTTTCTCTTCCGTCACGGTCAGACCTATTTCAATCGCGATAAAATATTTACCGGCTGGTTAGATTCCAAATTAACCCCACTGGGAATTGATCAGGCTAAAGTTATTGGAAACTTACTCAAAGATAAAAATATCGATCTTGCCTATCAAACCCGTCTTTCCCGCTCTATTGACACCTTAAAAGAAGTATTGGTCTTTCACCCTGAGTGCCGGGAAATATTGACAGACGACAGGATGATTGAACGTTCCTATGGCAATCTTTCCGGCCATACTCATGTCGAGACTATTGCCAAATATGGGCAAGACATGTTTGATAAATGGCACCGTGGCTGGCAGGATAAAGCTGACAATGGCGAATCGTTTGCCGATGTCGAAGTCCGGGTAGGGGACTTTATTGCTGATCTGAAGGCAAAATATAGCGGACAAAATCTGGGTATTTCAATCTCTGCTCACGGCAATTCCATCCGACTTTTTAGAAAAATCATGGAAAAAGCCTCAATTGAAGATACTGTTTCTTGGGTCATTCCATACGATCAATATTTTGAATATCAAATTTAACGTTACCTAATTCTATGTAATTTCAAACGTTTCTTCTGGGAACTTTTCACTCAACAATAGCTTTGTCTTTATTCGAGCCGGAGAATTTGGTTTCCAGTCATCAGGTATCTTAAATGTAACCGAATTATCCATTACTCTCACCACATTACTCACAGCCGATCTTACCAGTTTTGCCATATCCAAATCACCCTCTGACACCCTAATCAAGTCCTCTCGTACAAGTCGATAATCGGTTCTTCTTGGATCTCTAACACCTGGAAGACCCATAGACACTAATAATTGTGAGTGATCTGTGCCACCAACCTCAGTTCGATCTCTAACCCGTATCAAACTAAATAGCCGACCAGGTGCAACCAAGCCATCTATTCTTCCACTCACATCTTATAGTATATCATTTATTTCCGACTTAAGGGTTAAATATAGTGATCAAAATTCCGGAATTGTCATTTGCGACAGTAGTAATTCCATTTGAATACCAAATCTAAACTTCTGGTTCGTAAAAGTTTTCATCGTCAAACTTTGTTTGTAGTACTTTCATTGTTTTATTCCTAGCCTTTTTTCTCACCTCAAAGTCCGGTAAATCCAAAGCTCCAGATCCTCCACAAACACCAACACCTAAGTCTGTCCTTGTCACCACTACCACATCCGCTAGTGGGTCACGTTTAAGCAAACCTTGCCTTAATCTGGTCGGACCTGTTCCTATTCTTAACTTAAGAAAATTGAGGGCTAACTGTCGGGGCAAGGTACCGGAATCAGCTCCTACGACCACCTTATCTTCACCAACCCGTAAGACATAAAACGGTATTCCTTCAGGTACTGGTAATTTAGTCATTACTGATTATATCAAATCACATCATTTTTTCCTCTTCAATCCTCATCAGTCTGTTATATTTAGCCACTCTTTCGCCTCTAGTCGGACCGCATTTGATATACTCACTACCCACCGCCACCGCTAGATCCACCATAAACGTATCATTGGTTTCTCCGCCCCCTCGGTGTGATACTACCGTCCACATACTATTTTCTAAAGCCAATTGGCCACAATCAATCGTTTCACTCACTGTCCCCGCTTGATTTAGTTTTACTAAAATTGCTGTTGCCGCCTTCATTCCAATCGCTTTTTGCCACCTTTTCAAATTCGTCGCCGTCAAATCATCGGCAATATTAGGCATATTTCCCATTTTACTTGTTAAGACTGTCCAATTTTCCCAATCATTTTCGTCAAGCATATCCTCAAAACTGACAATCGGATATTTTGGTAGCCATGATAAATAGTATTCGATTAGTTCCGCTGAAGTTAAGGTTTTGTTCTCAATTCGTAATTCGTAATTCGTAATTCGTAATTCTGAATTTGTTTTTGCGAATTCACTGGCCGCCGCATCAATCGAAATTCCGGCGTCAATTCCCGGCTCATATCCGGCATTTTTAATCGCCTCCACTAAATATTCAATCGGTTTTTCATTACTTAAAATCCCGCCGGGAGCAAAAGCTCCTTCGTTTCCTACATTGGTTGATAAATCTTCATTTTTTAAAATTTTCTTTAACGCTTCATATATCTCCAATTGTGCCCTGATATGTCCAGCCGCACTTTTCACCCCTAAACTCGATACCAGGTACTCCTGTATATCAGTACTATTATCAGCGTGCTTTCCGCCTTCTATCATTACCACCATTGGTTTTGGTAAAGTATTGGTCGGGTCCAATTTATAAACTTTTTGAAGATACTTATATAATGGTAACTTTTCCTCTTCTGCTTCTGCCTTTGCCACTGCCATACTTACTCCCAAAATCGCATTCCCCCCTAATTTTGTTTTAAATTCCGTTCCGTCCAAACTTATCATCTTCTCATCTAATTCTCTTTGCCTGCTTGCCTCCATTTCCACCACTTCCGGTCCAATAATACTATTAATATTTAAAACTGCCCCCAGCATTCCTTTACCGTTGTATCTTTTTTCATCGTCATCCAAAAGTACTGTTGCCTCATAGCTTCCGGCCGACGCTCCGTACGATGTTGACGCCTCTCCCACTGCCCCCGACTCCAAGGTTACTGTTACTTCCACACTCGGCGCCCCACCCGAGGCCAAAATTTCTCGCGCGTAAACAGACTTTATTATTGACATGATTAATTATACTTAATTCGTAATTGATAATTGAAAATTGATAATTAATTATCATCCCCCTGTTAACCCAAACTAGAAACGTCACCGATTCCACCAAGTAGAAATGTCACTTTCTTTGGTTTTTAAACCGGCGCTTGTTTTAAATTATTAATGTTAAT
>JAGVHP010000007.1 GCA_020056515.1 Candidatus Shapirobacteria bacterium | reverse complement strand
GCTCTTCCGATCTTCCGCCATCAGACACTTGACGGTTCTGAATTATTTTTGGATCCCAGTTGTTAAAAAATCCAAAATACAAATGTGGCACTCCGAAATATTCCGGTCCCCGTCCCGTTCGATAGTCACCAAAACGGTAATCAATATATATCGAATCAGTCGTATTCTCAATTGTCTTTATATATTGAGCCACCTGTCTGTAGCCCTGGAAAGAATCAGCCCGGACAATCGGATAGTTAACCAAATAGAGTAAACCAAAATAAAACATAGCCAGACCCATTAGCCCCCACCACCATCTTTTCAAATTTTTAAAGCCCAGTGCCATGATGATAACCAACGGGACGACGGTGTTTAGGTTCCTCATCATATTCGGTCCGCCATGAGTTAAAGCGGCCGTGACCGGGGAAATCAAAAGCCAACCTCCAAAAAACCACCAATATTTTTTTGAAATATTTTTTAATTTTGTCAGTCCGATAAAAAACGGAGCCATCATCGGCCACAAAAAAAGTCCCGTCTGCCAAGGATTTCCGGCCGGTAGTAAATTGTTGCCATTAAAGAATAAATAAGCCGGGTTGAAATATGACAAATAATTTTGTCCGAAGCGCCAAATTATATTAATAATAGTTGGCTGGAAGCCTGCTTCCCGCCACAACAATTCTGAATTCGCCCTTATCCCGGTCCCGGCGCTGATAAAATAATCGAAAACCAAAGGCAGAGCCAAAATTGCTCCCAAAATCGAATATTTAAATTTCAATCTTTTTATTAACAGTAAAAAAATTAAGGGGACCAACACCCATTCGGTGTAATAGGTGTACATCGATACCACCAGCGCTACTACCCCCCCAATTTTTTATTTTGTAATAACAGATATATTCCTAGGCTCAGGAAAAACAAGGCCACGTTAGTCTCCAGTGCCATTCGGGAAACAATTATATGATACGGACTCACGGCCAATATCCCGGCTGCCCAATAAGCCGTTTTTATATTTTTGGTCAGTTCAAAAGTGATTAAACCAATTAGCCAAATCGTCAAAAATCCGGAGAGCAGTGACGGTATTCTGACTGTTACTTCGCTGTTACCAAAAATCTTTACCAGTGGAGCCAAAAGATAAGCATATACTGGCCCCTTATATGTCCCGTGCGATTCAAATAAAAGCGGCCAACTTTTTCCATGTTCATCTTTGCCGCTATTGGCCACACTGTAGGCATCGTAGGCTATCGATATTTCATCATTGGATAAATGTGGCGGGACTTTAGCTATCCAAAATAGTCTGGTAAATAGTGCAATAAACGCAATTAAAAAAATATAGCGCATATTGACGGTATTAAAAACCAAAAATAATAACTGATATTGGGATTATTTTCGATATTCATCAGTGCCACTCCGATCACCATTAGAATCATCTCTACCCACCTTCTTTTTTTAAAAGCGATTAATATACTTATGGTTAAAATTCCCCAAAACTTATCCAGCCACAACCAATCTAGGGTTCATTCCGTTTCGGTTTTGACAATTGCTAAATATTGATTAAATAGAATTTTTCGCAAACGATACGGCGCATAATTCCCGTTTCTTTGCACCTCTTTTACCTCTTCCTGAAACCAAATCTCATTCCAAAATGGTTTTTGGATATTTGCTCCGATATAAATTAATCCGACTATTGCTAAAACCATTAGTAACTTATTAATTAAATTCATTTATTTCTTCCATCAAACTTATGACATTTTTCCTGGTCCTTTCAATTAAATAACTAGCTACAGGCGATTTTATGTCCACACTTAATGCGTCTAGGTTCAATCCTGCGATGGCTCTTTCCAGTAATGCCAGTTTTAATAAACCCTTATCTTTTCCAAACAGCTCATAAATCTTATCCAGCCACAGCTTTCTTTGTTTTTCTATCTCTTCAGGTGTAATCTCTTTCATATCAGCCAAATGATATATAAACCAATGATAGGCGAAAACTGCATCATAAAACGGCGCTCTCCACGACCAATATAAGTTTGATAGCACTGCAATTTGACCGTTAGCTTCTATATATAAATCGCTGTCAGACAAATGCCCATGCTGAAACTCCCACTCAATTCCGCTATATTTTTCAACTAAAAATTTTATTACCTGATCGATTAGCTGCATATCGTCACTATTTCTAAATGGGTGATCTGGGTATATCTCAAGAGAACTTTTTTTCCACTTCTCAAATCTTGTTTTAATCATTTCACCAATAGAGATACCAGGTCTTTCCAGCCAAGGGCAATTTCGGCACTTTTCCCGGTACTCCTTAAATATCCTAAAAAATCTTTTTACTTCATCGCTATTTGTCGGAGCATCTATAACCTTTTTATCCCCGACATCTTCCATAATCAAAGCTTCGTATCTTTTTTCATCACTCCAGGGGATAGTGGCATACAATTTTGGCGGCCGAATAATTTGGCTTTTATTTTGAGCCTCAAAAGATTTAATCATTTCGATTTCGCTGGTATTCGGTTTTATTCCCTGCACTTTCAAAACAGCTGCTTTTCCTTGATATTTTCCATGTCTGTGAAATGCTCCAATTATCTTCGATCCCCACCACCCGCTGGTTTGTGTTTGACCGTCGGCTATAAATCCGGTTTCCTGCGATATTTCTTTAATTATTTTTCCTATTCTTTTATTGAGATCCGATCCCTGCAGGAAACTTTCAGCAATAAAATTTTGGTTTTTTGGGCCGATATTATTCACATCCAATTATATCTTTTTATGTTGATGTCGGAATTAGGGTATCGGTTGGAGTTGAAGTGGGGGTCGGGGTTTGGGTCGGTGCATTTGTTGGTGGAACCGGGGTATTGGTGGGGGAGGAGGTGGGTGTTGACGTCGGAGTCGGGGTCTGGGTTGGAGTAGCCGTAGGTGCGGAGGTTGGGATAGATGTTGGAGTTTGGGTAGCAGTAGGAATTGGGGTATCGACTGGCCAAGGGGTAGCTGTTGGCTCTGGTGTTTCGGTCGGCCCCACTGTCTCTGTCGGCAAGGACGCAGGTGCCAACATTATTGTCGGTTCTGCCTAAAATTCATCACTGCCAAACTTTTGCTTATTTTTCCATTGTATGAAGGCAATAATATTTATTAATACAATTAATATTATCCCGCCAATTAGGAATTTATTTTTAATGAATGTTGCCTTCCAATCCATGCGATGAATTATAACAGCCCTCCCCTAATCAGCCAAAATTTAGGTAAAATATGCCATGAATCTAAGTATCGGCATTGTTGGGTTACCCAACGTTGGCAAATCAACCCTTTTTAATGCTCTGTTAGGTAAAAGGGTAGCCGATGCCAGCAATTACCCTTTTTGCACCATTGATCCCAATATCGGTGTCGTTGAAGTTCCCGATGATAAACTGCCGGTGTTGGCAAAGATAGTTAAAACTACCAAAATCGTTCCGGCGGCCATTGAATTTGTTGATATCGCGGGATTGGTTAAGGGTGCCTCCGAGGGAGAAGGTTTGGGTAACAAATTTTTAGCCAATATCCGCAATTGCGATGCTATTTGTCATATCGTCCGCTCTTTTTCTGATCCCAATGTTATCCGCGAAGGCAGCACTGACCCCAAAAGTGATTTCGAAATCATCTGTGCCGAACTGATTATTAAAGACCTGGAAACCGTCGACAAATTTATCTCCGGAATAAAAAATAACCCCATTGAATCCAAAACCAAAAAATTTGCCTTTGCAACACGTTTAAAAACCGAATTAGAGAAAGGAATACTGCCGGTTAATTTAAGCTTGCCCGATGAGGAAAAACTAATGCTTAGAGAATTTTTTCTCTTAACCGCTAAGCCCTATTTTATTGTCGCTAATGTCGACGAAGACACCTACAAAATTGCTGATTCTTTTAAGACCACTATCACTGAT
>JAGVHP010000049.1 GCA_020056515.1 Candidatus Shapirobacteria bacterium | reverse complement strand
GATTTGACGACTTTTTGCGAAGCCAGAGCGATAATTTTGGCTTTTTCCCAACAGTTACCAAAGTTGGGAATATCGGTGACCCAGCGATAATGGGTTTTGGGAATTAATAGGACATTGCCGGGGTTGAGGGGTTTGATGTCTAAAAAACCAAGGAAGGAGTTGTCTTCGTAGACCTTAAAGCTGGGGATTTCGCCTTTGATAATTTGGCAAAAAACACAGTCATTCATAAAATGATTATACCTTTTTAAGAAAGTTGGATTGGTAGAATTTTAGCTCGGTGATGGATTCGTGAATGTCGTCAAGGGCCCGGTGGTTTTCACTCTTTTCAAACTTGGGAGGATTGGTATTGAGACGGAAATAAAGTTCCTTGAGAGAGGAAATGTCAATAATCCGGTAGTGAAGAAAATCAAATACTTTGGGTAAATATTTCATTAAAAGATATTTGTCGTAAAAAAGAGAATTGCCGCAGAGGGGGGAACGGCGGGGAAGGCAGTGTTTTTTTAATAATTTCAGAATTTGGGTTTGGGCAGATTTGACGGTGATTTTTGATTTAACCACTTCAGAGAGAAGTTTATTTTCGGTTAGATGTTTTTTGGGCCAGTCTTCGAGAATGGAAAGAGATTTTTTGGACTGGTGAATAACAAAAGAAGCGGAATCTAAAACTTCAAGTTTTTTGTCAGTGATGATGATGGCAATTTCCAGAGGCAGGGCGATATTTAAATCAAGACCGGTACCTTCGATGTCAATCCAAACGAGATTAGTGCTTTTATCCATGGCCTATTTTACCTTAAAAGGGGAGATTAGGCCCGACGATAGAGAGCGCCGCGGGTGATGCCGACTTTGATGATTAAATTGAGATCTAGAAGTTTTTTGAGATCATAATGAAGGGTTTTGGGATTAACAGCGGCAAAACGACGGGAGAGAAATTCAAAAGAACAATTGGGATGGTCGGCAATGATGGCCAAAATTTCCTGACGACGGGAAGGCAGAAACGAATTGGGGATGGGACGGTTGTCTAATTGTTTGAGAATGGAACGGGAAGTGTCAATAATTGATGTCAAAAAATATTGAACAAATTCGGTCATATCAGAGCTGGGTTCGAGAGCGTAATAATAAGATTCACGGTGGTTGTCGGTATATTCCTCGAAAGGCAACATACCACGAAGGTGGTAATTATGTTGCTTGAGAATCAAGGCTGATATCAGACGGCCAGTTCGGCCATTACCGTCAGCAAATGGATGAAGTTTTTCAAAGATAAATTGAGAAATAGCGGCGATAATGCCGGGATGATCGGTGAGACTGTTGAGATATTCAAGATATTGATTAATTAATTTGGGGATTTCAAAAAATGGCGGAGCCAAATGAATGGCGTTTCCTGAAGCATCAAAAATGGCCCAAGGTTCCTGGCGAAACTTACCGGCCTGTAGACTTATTTTCTTCATAGCCTGGGTATGAAGGTCACGAATAATATCAATGGTTAAAGTTTTAGGAAAATCAGTTCGATAGACATACTGATAGGCCCGTAAAAGGTTTTGAATTTCTACTTGGTGAACTTCTTCGGAGTCATTCTCGTCGATGTCGGTTAAAGATAACGGATTACCTTCGATACGGGCGGAAAAGAGGGAACTTTTTAATAGGGATTCCCGACGAATTTTTTCTTCGATTTGAGGGAGAACTTTTAGTTTTTCAAAAAGAATTTTGATTGCTTCTATTTCAATAAGTTCTTGTTCGATGTCTTTTGTCTTAGTGAAGTGATATGAAACCATAAGAATATATTAGATTAAATGAGAAGATATTGGAAGATATCAAGATAGGTTATTCCAAAACTCAAGAAGTTTTTGGCTGGATTCCTTCGGATTTGCAGAATCATATAGAAAAGTTTGCCAACCGAGAGTGGTGGCAGGAGTGAGGTTTTTTGGTTGGTTGTCGACAAACAAAATTTCGTCTGGTAAGACGCCAGCCAGTTTTTGGGCCAGCTCGTAAATTTCCAAATCGGGTTTTCGAAGCTTTACCACCGATGAGTCAATAATTTGGCGCCAGACAACCGGCGGCAGTAATCCCCTTTTTTGAATAGCGGGAAACATGTTGACATACATATTGGTCAGTAAACCCACGGGGTACTTTTTATTTATTTCCCTAATCACTGGCCAAATTGAAGGATTAACTTCAAAGCGGTCAACAAAGCCATTTTGTAAAAAGTAATAATTAGCCGGAGTATTTAGATGAAAATGTTTTTTAATTTTTTCAAAAAACACGTCAGCGTCGAGATCGACGCAAAGGCGCTTTTCAATCTCGGACCACAATTTGTCATACTCATCTCTAAGCTCAGGGGTAATGCCGATTTCTTTTTTTAATTCCTCCCATTTATTGGTGCCGGAGAAATCTAACTCAACCACCCCGCCAACGTCAAAATAGACAAATTTAATCATGGTTTAGGATGAAGCTGGATAATGGCATTTCTTCCACTTGTTTGACATTTTTTACATTTTTTAACATAATTAATTATGAGAACTAAAGCTGGAAAATATAAAACGCCATATACAAAAGGTATTATATTATCCCATCTCAAGGCTGTTTCGAAAGCAATTGGTAAGAGTCCAACATTTCGTGATTTGAAAATAATCCCAGGTCCAAGTCCAAGAACCGTAGTAAGGCATTTTAAAACCTGGTCGAATGCAATAAGGTCAACAGAGTTGCAGTATGAGGGTGCGAAGCAGTGGCGTGTGCCGCGCTCGGCTCCGCGGCCAGCGCCACATCAAAATCTCATGATTTGCAAAAACTGCAGGGGCTGTATCGAAAAATTCGAACGTATTTTAAGAAATTATAATTCTCGCCCCGCATCGCCGCGGGTGGGGGCGCGGCGGAAAAAGCGGGGCTCGATTGAACAAAACTGTCGGCTCGAAACGCAAAAATTTTTTATATCTATCCCATACTAGTAAATTTTCCTTAAACCAAGTATGAACATTCTGTAACGGGAAAAACCTTAAAACGTGAAATTGTGGACGAGTTAAGGATTGAAATTAACGATAAGATTCAACTTTTTTAATGATGCTTTAATTAGAGTTTTGGGTCACCACGTCGTGGTGATGACTTTATTTAAATCTAATTTGTTGTAGACATTCTAAAGAAAGTAATTCGTTCAAAATAGAAAGATAAAATTTGGTGACGCTGCCAGATATTGATAAATCGCCTTTATTTTCTATCTTCCTCATGCGCGGGCACCCCTGACCCCCATGTAACCCAATATATTTATATTGTTCAAATTTGATATTGGTGCCAAGATATAAAGACCGTTCGAGTAATTGGTCTTGGTTGACTAGGTCAAATATATTGACCCCTTTTATGATTTTATCCAGATTGTCTTTCATGTCTAAAAGTTCTTCGTGACATGAAACAGCACCCTTCGGTCCTACAGCAACGTAATTGTATCCGCTGCCACAGGCGGCTGGAGTCATACCACTTAAGTTTAGGTAATCAATTCGATTGAGAGGTTGAATTTCTATACCGAGATTGATCATTTTTTTGATTTCTGAAAATCCACTTCTAAGACCTTGTTCCATCAGACAATATTGTTTGGTAAGTATGTCTTGTTGGTAAAAAGATTGTGGTCGGTAAAAGGCAATGTATAGTGGAATGGGATGGTTGATGTCACTTTGTTTACCGATAAAAGATGAATGATTGGTGTTCCACATACTGTTGATAAAGTTAGCAAAGTGCTTGGCATTTGAAGGGGTGATGACGTGATTGAGAGAGTAGCCTGTGCCGACATTTTCTAATAAACAGATGTTTTCTATAATTTTAGAATAGGATTCTTGATGGTTTCTGGGACGTCTCTCTTGATCTTGGATTTTTTTAGTTCCCCAAAGACTGATACTGAATCTAATATGGTGCTTCTTGGCGAAAAGAGTGCTTTGATGATTGATAAAGACTCCATTGGTTAAAATGACCTGCTCTAATGAAATTTTAGGATACTTTTTGATTAGCTTCTGAAGATATGGTTGACTGGCAACAATCAGTTTGTAAGAAATGGGAAGAAGTGGTTCGCCACCGGCCCATTTTATTTTTACAGATTTTATTTGTTTCTCATCAGCTGATCGAAGAAAACTTTCCAAATAAATTTGCAGGGTATCTTGATCTAGGATTTTGGCTTGATTGGGTGGGATTTTATCAGAGGCGGTGACACAACCGGGGCAGGCAAAGTTGCAACCTTCGGTTAGTTTGACATAAAGCTGGGCGGTGGTAGTGTTGTACTCAATGACCACTTCTTTTTCTAGATTAGGATCTACTATTAACTGGTGACGGACAAGGTTGGTAACTAAACGTCGTACTGTTGCCAAAGGCAGATTGGTACTTTTTGAAATTCCATCAATTGTCTTTGCAGATGATAAATAGAGGGATTGTAGAATTTTTCTCTCAGTGCTATCTAAAAGACAAATTTCATTGGTTACTGGTGAATAGGCGCCAATTTCTTTGCCCCAATTTACGATGGTTTCATTTTGACGATGAAGATATTTGGGGTATCTAAGCGTTTTAACGCCCTCAGTGATCTTGTACGTCTTCATGGCTATCTAGTGACTATAGTTCGTTTGACAAAGGTGACTTTGGAACTTTTGGGGTCAGGACAAGCGCAATCACATTCGTTAAAGACTATTTTGCGAGACAGTTTAAATATTTTCGTGAATGGATGATATAACTTCAACATATAGGATTATTGAGGACAGAATTCTTACTAAATTCTTACTAAGTGCTATAATCAGCAGGTGAAAATAAATTGGGTGATAAACAGTGAAAATGAAGTCAATCGATATTTTTATACGGCTAAGGTGATTGCCCACGGTATCTATGGCCAGTTGTTTTTTAATGTATTGCCATATTTACCTGCTAAGGGTGATATTGCCAAGAAAATTGTATATTTTCCTAGAACCTCAAAACCCATCTCCTCCTCCGATTGGGAAAAATTGAAAAACGAGGCATATAAGTTTGATAAGCCGTTGTCGTTTCTGTCTTCATATGAAAATGTCGTTGATGACCTAAAACCTATATCAAATGTTTCTGAAGAGTCAACGAAGAAGATTAGAGCCGAATGGGAGGAAAATGGGGATAAATTTTTTAAGATAATGAGGGATACTTTTGAGATTGACTTTTCCTCGATAAGGACAGTAAATATTTTACCCACAACTTTTGGATCCTCTGGTACTTATAATTTGCTGAATAATAAGGATGAAATAAACATTCATTTACGGATAGATCAAGACGTATCGGTAATACCAAAATTGTTATTTTCAGCGGTAGTTCGTAAATTGTATTTGCCTATAACTTCTGAGATTCGTAATCATTATGCTAAAAATAGTGATTGGCTAATTACTGAAAGTGTATCCGACTTTTTTTTCAAGTTCACTACCATTAACAAATTGTTACCTAGATTTGTACCGACATTAAGCTCGGTGAATATTGAAAAAGATACCGTTGTTTATGCCGAATCAAAGAAATATTTGAATGAACTTGGCTTTTCGCTGGATCCTTCAATATATTATGAAAGCGATATAGTTTATAAGGAGAATGGAATACCTCTTAAATCGTTGACTAACCAAGAAAAAGACGTGCTAGTACTACTTATGTCAAAAAACGGTAATTTAGTGGTATATGAGGAAATAGCTCAGAAGATGTGGGGAGATTTGTACTTAGATAAATTTAGTTTATATGCCATAAATAAGGTGGTATTTCAAATCAGACAGAAACTGAAGATAAATAATATCCTATCAGCCAGAATTATGACGGTGCGGGGTAAGGGATATATATTGTATTGTTAGTTTGACCTATATTTTCTCTGTTTGGCCTAGTGTCCTTCACTTCATTTGAGGTAATTGTATTGCTTTTTGTTTTAGAGATATTAAAATCGCGCGCGCAAAAAATAATTTTTAATCGAGCCCCGCTTTTTTCGCCACGCCCCCACCCGCGGCGATGCGGGGCGAGAATTTATTTTGAAAATATGTTCGAATTTTTCGGTACAGCCTCAGCTGGTCTTCGTCCCAGAACTAATCAATTATTAAGGGGTGAGAGAACATTTATAAGACAAAATTGGAAAAATATGACTGATAAGGAAATATCAAAATCACTTAATTTATCATCTGAGGCGGTCAAATATTATCGTATGCAATTTGATTTATGGAAGAACAGAAAAGGAACATCTAAACAAAAACATAAATCAGACGGAATGAAGGTGTAT
This sequence comes from Candidatus Shapirobacteria bacterium, assembly GCA_020056515.1. Lineage (GTDB taxonomy): Bacteria > Patescibacteriota > Microgenomatia > UBA12405 > UBA12405 > UBA12158. The sequence continues at coordinate 3,744 of JAGVHP010000049.1, read as the reverse complement.
GGCAAAAATTGTGAGGTCTGTAATCTTCCAGTTACCGAATTGCATCATATAATTCCTAAATCGACACAAATTTCAGATTGGGCAATTCTTTGTCCAACTTGCCATGCTGTAATAACTCGAAAACTAGTTTGTATTGAAAACCGAGAAGACATTGAAACCAAACTAAAACCTTTTATGATCGAATTTTATAAAAATATTGGGTTTAAAATTAAGAAAGAGCGGGATAGTGACACCTTTTCCACTTAACTGGTTTACCGTTGGAATCTTTTTTACCACACCAGCAGGGATCGTTGCGGCCCACCGTCGCTAAAGCTTTGGCGGGTGAACCGAGAGTGGGGGCGGCACTGGGCTCGACATAGGTACCGCGGGAAGAGGATTGTTTGGCGGCTTCCGCCTTCGTCAAGACTTCGGCGGACGAGTCGGCGGGCAAGTTCGGATCAATGACTTCACCGCGGGCTTCGGTGACTTGATGAGGAACAAAAGCCGGTTTGTCGATGGGTTCGAGGCGGAAAAGCATCCGGCAGAGATTGGCCTCGAAACGGCGCATTAAAGCTTGAAACATTTCGTAGCCTTCTTTGCGGTATTCGATGAGCGGATCTTTTTGGGCGTAACCGCGAAGCCGGACGCCGTCACGAAGATCATCAAGGGCGGTGAGGTGTCCCACCCAAAGCGGATCGAGGGCTTCAATAATGGCGTAGGTGACAATGTCATGACCAATGGTGTCACCGAAATACTTTTGCCGCTCCTGCCATTGATCCAGCAAAATTTTGGTCAGATGAATGGATTTATCCGGTACGGTGGCCAAATCCTTTTCCAGTCGGCGGCGGTCAAGAGGATTTAAGGGAAGAATTTCGGAAAATTCCAGGGCCAGAGCTTCCGGATCAGGGAGACTTAGAACTAAACGGCTGATTTCAGAACCTAAAACTTCTTCGATTTTTTGGTTATTTTTAGCCGGATCGATTTTGGCCTGTTGAAGGGTAGAATCGCGAAGAGAATAAATTATTTGACGTTGTTTGTTGATAACATCATCGTATTCGACCAGATTTTTACGGATATCAAAATTGTAACCTTCGACCTTGACCTGAATTTGTTCCAAAACGCGGGAGACCAGAGGATGAGTTAGAGCCTCGTTTTCGGGCATATTAAAGCGGGTCATTAATCCGGAAATTTTATCGCCTCCAAAAATGCGCATTAAATCATCGTCAAGGGCCACATGAAACTGGGAAAAACCCGGATCACCCTGACGGCCACTTCGTCCCCGAAGCTGATTGTCGATGCGGCGGGATTCGTGGCGTTCGGTGCCGATGACAAAGAGACCACCGAGACGGACGACTTCATCGTGTTCTTTTTGCCAATCTTTGGGGCTTTGTTTATCACTAGGTCCTCCTAAAATAATATCGACTCCCCGGCCGGCCATGTTGGTAGCCACAGTTACCGCTTTTAATTTACCGGCCCGGGCTATAATTTCAGCTTCGGAGCGGTGGTTTTTGGCATTTAACATCTGAAAGGGAATACCTTTGTTTTTGAGCATCGAGGCCACAATTTCATTTTTGGCTATAGAGGTGGTGCCAATCAGTACCGGTTGACCTTTGGTATAAAGCTCGGCGACTTTGGCAGCAATAGCAGCATATTTGGCCCGCTGATTTTTGAAAATCAAATCTTCGGAGTCAATTCTGATTAGATTTTGATTGGTGGGAATGGTAACTACTTCGAGCTTATAAATTTTTCTAAATTCCTCGGCCTCGGTGGCGGCAGTGCCGGTCATGCCGGATAGTTTTTTGTAAAGCCTAAAATAATTTTGAAAAGTAATGGTGGCCCAGGTTTGGGATTCCTGTTGGACTTTGACGTCTTCTTTGGCTTCAACCGCCTGATGAAGACCGTCAGACCAGCGGCGGCCCTGCATGAGTCGCCCGGTAAATTCGTCGACAATGATAATTTCGCCGTCTTTGATGACATAATCTTTGTCTTTGTGAAAAAGAGTCTCCGCTTTGATAGCATTTTCAATATAATGAATGGTTTCAAAAGATTCCTCATAAAGATTGCCGATATTTAGGATCTTTTCCACCCGGCGGATGCCGAATTCAGAGAGGGTGGCGCTTTTGGATTTTTCATCAACTACATAATCGGTGGGTTGCAATTGAGCGGCAATTTTGGCGAATTGATAGTATTTATCGACAGGTTGGGAATTAGGCGAGGAAATGATTAAGGGAGTGCGGGCTTCGTCAATTAAAACAAAGTCAACTTCGTCAACAATAGCAAAATTAAATTCGGGACGCTGGACTTTTTGATCAAAGGATTTGACCATGTGGTCGCGGAGGTAATCAAATCCAAATTCGTTGTTGGTGCCATAAGTAACATCGGCGCGGTAGGCCTCCTGACGGGTGATGGGGCGAAGATGAGCCAGACGGTCGTCAACGGTTTCGCTAGGATCGGTATAGGTGGGATCTAAAATAAAGGATTCTTCGTGGACAATAGCCGAAGTGGACACTCCTAATAAATTGAGAGCCTGAGGATACCAACCGGTGCCGACGCGGGTGAGATAATCGTTGGGGGTGATAATATGGACGCCAAGGCCAGTGAGGGCATTGAGGTAGGCGGGAAAGATAACCGAGTGGGTTTTACCCTCTCCCGTTCGTTGTTCGGCAATAGATCCCTGATGGAGGGCAATAGCCGCCATTAACTGGACATCAAAGGCGCGTTGTTTAATGGTACGGCCAATGGCTTCGCGGACCACAGCATAGGCTTCGGGTAAAAGATCATCGAGAGTTTCACCCTTGGATAGGCGTTTTTTGAATTCGTCGGTTTTGGCCAATAATTGTTTATCGGTTAGCTTTTTAGTTTTGGCCTCAAGAGCGTTGATTTTGTCAACTATAGGCTGATAAGTTTTGAGCCGGCGGGCATTTTCGTCAAAAAATTTGGAGATGAATTTAAACATTGGTGAATTATACCTAATAAAAGACTCACCCGCCGCCGTCTTTGGGGACTTTGGCGGGTAAAGTGGCTCCTCTAGCGATGTGATTTGATTACCGAAAAGCCGGTTAAGGCTCGGAGGCAATCGGGAATATTAATAGATCCGTCTTTGGTTTGGAAATTTTCCATAATTGCCAACATGGCCCGGTCAGAAACAGTGGTGGAATTGAGAATATGGACAAATTCATTTTTGCCATTTATTTTAACTTTGGTGTTGAGACGTCGGGCTTGATAATCGGTGCAATTACTGCAGGAGCCAGTTTCCTTGTATTCACCTAATCCGGGAAACCAGCAATTGATGTCGTACATCCGGCGGTTGGGTTGGGGTAAATCACCGGTGCAGCAATTAAGGACCTGATAATGAAGACCGAAGTCGGCTAAAATTTCTTCTTCAATAGAAAGCATTTCTAACTGCATGGCATCGGAAATTTTTAAGTCCGGCAGAGTAAAGACATTCATTTCGACTTTGTTAAAGTGATGAACCCGAAGCATACCTTTCATATCTTTGCCGTAGGTACCGGATTCGCGTCGGAAGCAGGGAGAAAAATTGACGTATTTTAAGGGAAAGACTGACTCGGCTAAAATTTCATTTTGATGATAGGGGACGACCGAATGCTCGGAGGAACTAATAAAGACTAAGTTGTCTTCGGGAATAGAATAATAAGCTCCCATTAAATTTTTATTACTGGTATAGCCGCAACCCCATTCGGTTTGGGACTTAACCATTAGAGGTGGCAGCATGGCCAAAAAACCTTTAGCTACCAATTTCTTCAT
>JAGVHP010000031.1 GCA_020056515.1 Candidatus Shapirobacteria bacterium | reverse complement strand
TGTATATTGGTGGAGACGAACACAATACCCTACATTTGCTTTATTCCCGGTTTATTTATAAATTTTTAGCAGATATTGGGGCAGTGTCTAATGACATTCCAGAACCTTATTCAGTAAGAATGTCACATGGAGTGATATTGGGTTTTGATAACCAAAGAATGAGCAAGTCGAAAGGGAATGTGGTGGTACCGGAGATAGTGGCAGATAAATATGGTGTTGATGTAATGAGAATGTATTTGATGTTTATGGGACCGTTTGATGGGACCATGGCATGGAATGAAAATACCCTAATGGGAGTGAAAAGATTTTTAGACAAAGTAGAAAAATTTACTTTTAATCAGATAAAAAATAAGTTTGTGAACCAATATGACAATGGCTTGATTATTAATCAGTTGATTGAGGGAGTAGGGAAAGATTTTGAGAATTTTGGTTTTAATACGGCAATTGCTAAATTAATGGAAGCCTTTAATAAGTTAAAGACGGTGAATCGGGAGGAAATGAAGATTTTAATAAAATTGTTGGCTCCATTGGCACCTTATATGGCTGAAGAGCTATGGAATGAGATTGGTGGTAAAAAAGATGAGTCGTTTTCGGTCCACAAGTCTTTATGGCCAAAAACGGATGAAAATCTGTTAATTACTAAGAGTGTAAAAATACCGGTGGCGATTAACGGAAAAACAAGGGTAGTGATTGAAGTGGATCGGATGGAAGTGGGAAATAGGGAAAAGGTACTGGGTCAGATTTACAATAACGAAAAAATAAAGGGATATATTAATGGTAGAAAGGTAATAAAAGAAATTATGGTGTCAGGAAAGATGGTGAATTTAGTGATATAAACTGGTTAACTTGTGGTTATCAGAGACAGGTTTCGTTTGCTATCGACAAATAAGTTTTGATTTTTTCCTTTTTATGGGGATTATTTACACGCCCGCCAATGGTTAAAGAAAGGAAAAGGGGGTAAACTGAGGGATAAAATGAAGATTTGAACTAAGTAAAATGATATGTTTTGAAAGGTTGCGATGTTATTAAAAGAGAAGGGTTATAGGTAATAAGTCTTTCTATTTTCGACGACAGTAACCGGAAAGTTTAAAGTTAAATGAGGAGTTTTAAAAATTAATTACGGTTATATTGTAATTGTTTGTATGTGTTGTTTATTATATTCCTAATGAATATTTTATTTTTGCGGTTATATCTTTTGTGTTGTAAAAAAGTTTATTAATAACGGTATAAATGCGGAGTTTCCAAAATATATGCGGCGATTATATATTATTCGTGTGTAAAAATTGCGGAAAAAGTGTTCCCACCGGGAATCGGACCTGGATTTACCGCTTAGGGGGCGGTCGTTCTATCCATTGAACTATGGGAACATAATAATTATCAATTTAAAATTAAAATTAATTATTAAAACAATAAAGAACCAGTATGTTATGAATGGTATTTAAAAAACAGTGTTAAATAAAGAGTTTGATGGTTTATTAAAGAACAAGGAGGATGTCGGAACGTAAAGCGATTTATTACGTTGTCGGGGATGGGGGATTCGAACCCCCAGCCTCACGCACCCGAAGCGTGCGCGCTAGCCAATTGCGCCAATCCCCGCCTACACTAAAGCTACGGCGGGTAAACCCGTTTTTGCTAAAGTTGTTTTAGTATAGCAAAATTGAATTTGGAGATGATGATGCACAGGGTGTTACATGGAAATAATTTGATATAAAAACACAAGTTTTAAACTTTGTGTTTTAGCAGATGGTGGGTATGTTTGATAAGGAAGAAATATATAAGTTTAAATGACAGGAAAGGGAAAAAGTAAGAAGTAATTGACAATGGGAGAAAAGTAGTTAAACTGATGTTTATGAATGATAATATAAACCGAAATACAAGAACGCTAATTGTTAGTTTTGTGGCTGCAATAATGGTGCTGATCCCATTACGTTTTGTAGAGGTGGGAAACAGCTTGAACGGTGAGGCATCAGTACTGGGTGAAACTATGGTTCAACCGGAGGCAAAAATAGAAGCACCCTATGATCAAATTGATTCTATTGTGCCGTGTAATTTAGACCAGGACGTAGATACGGCGGTGAGTTTATTAACTGCCAAGTTGGAGGAGGGTTTAAGTACGGATGAGGCGGAGGTGATTTTTAACGAGATTGAGAGTGTTGAGGCGACCAGGTGTAAGTAAGTAAGTTAGCGGATAGATACGGAATAGAGATTTTCAGGTGCTTCCGGAAAGGGGCGGGTGTAGATGATTATTTTACTGCCGTCGGACCAGGGAAGAATAAGGTTATTGGAAAATTTTCCAGCAAAAATAGTAAAGGGGTTTGAACCATCATATTCAACAGTTTTAATTTGTTGGCTTTTGTTGGAATACACCAGATTATTTGAGTTTGGTAGCCAGAAAGGATTGTCAATTTCGTTGAGGTTACCAATAGGATAGTTAATGTCCTTTTTGAGGTCGTAGACGAGGTAGGAGCCTTTTTGGGAAAGATAGAGCGCTTTACTGTCATCTTCAGAAAAAAGAATGTCGGCGGATTTGGTGGCAATAAGGGAACGGAGTTCTGATGGCAGGCGGTCAAGCCTGGAGAGGAGAATCTGGCTTCTCTGTCTCTGCCAATCATTGTTAATGGAGGTGATTAGATTGGAGACATCGGTGGGCTTTTTTACCCCCGGGGTTTCCATATTGAGTAAGTAAACGGTGTTATTGGTGCGAGAAGTGGCTAATATTTGTTTGGAATTTGGAGAGAAAGCGAAAGAGAAATTTGACCAGTCAATCGAGGAAAAATTACCTAAAATTTGTTTGGGAGTATTTTTTCCTAAAGGAAGGGGGGATGAATAAGTTTCAATAAGATAGATACCATTATCTTTACTAGCTCCGGCTCCCGAAACAGAGTAAACGAGGCTATTTTTATCTATATTTACAGTTGGGTTTAGGGCGCCATTTTGAGTAATGGGACTAAAATCCGGAGCTGACCGGAAAAGAACAGCTTCAGTTTGGACAACCATTTCCTTTTGAATTTCAATGTTTTTTTGCCAAGGCAAGTAACCATCTTTAGCTATTTTTACTTGGTACTTTCCGGGAGGAAGATTAATGGTGTCGTCGGTGGCGGTATAGAGTTGATTGTTAATAAAGACACTGGCAGATTTTGGTTTTGAAGTGGCCGAGAGAAGACCGGTAGCTTTAAATTTAAAACCATCGTTGAAATCCGGTTGATAACCGCGGGCAAGGACGGAAATAAGATAAGTAAGGGAGATAACAACAGAAAGGACGGAAACGATGACCAAAATACTTTTTTGGTTTGGATTTTGAGCCATATAGTTTATTATACCTGGCAATGGCTGTTAGAATAAACTATGTTTCATTTTGGAAAGCTAGCAGTTGATTTAGGAACCGCCAATACCGCCATCTGGAAAGATGGTGAGATAGTATTGTTTGAACCGTCGGTAGTATCTGTCAAGACTGAGAGTCAGAAAGTAGTGGCAGCCGGTGGAGAGGCTAAAAAAATGAGCGGTAAGACTCCGGATTATATTGAAGTTGTTTCACCCTTAAAACACGGGGCAATTGCTGACTATGGGGCGGCCACATTAATGTTAAAGTGGTTTTTTAGAGAAGTAATGGGTTCAAGCTGGTTATTTGGTCCGGAAGTCATAGTACCGGTGGCTTCGGGAACAACTCAGGTGGAGCAGAGGGCGGTGATGGATGCAGTGTCCCAGGCGGGGGCACGAAAGGTAAATTTGATTGACGCACCCTTCGCGGCGGCGATTGGAGCCAAAGTATCAATCGCTGATTCTTTTGGAAATATGGTGGTAAATTTAGGTGGAGGTATAGTAGAAGCGGCAATTATTGCTTCGGGAGGGGTGGTGGCAGTTTCGACCGTGCGTGAGGCTGGAGAGAGGATAAACGAAATAATCGAGGAATATCTTAGTAAAAAATATTCCTTAGCAGTAGGCAGATTAACAGTTGAAGAGGTTAAAATAAAACTGGGATCAGCGGTAAAGCTTAAAAAAGAAGAATTTTTAGAAGTTGGAGGGAGGGATTTGACCGGCGGGTTACCAAAAACTATTACTCTAAGTTCAGAAGAGGTGTTTGAAGTAGTCAGACCGGAGTTAGATCGGGTGGTGGGGGTAATAAAGGAGGTTTTGGAGGTTACACCACCAGAATTAGTAGCTGACGTGATAGACAGAGGAATTGTGCTGACCGGAGGAATGTCACAAATGAAAGGATTGGGTGTGTTTCTAACAAGGGAAACCGGGGTGGCGGTTCATGTGGCATTAGAACCGGAATTTTGTGTGGTAAAAGGGGCAGCGATGGTGATGGAAAATATGGGGATGTATCAAAAATTAGTAAGGTGATATAGTCAATATATTTATCTTGTATAAGTATTTTTTTGTTATTTTATTATTTATAATAATTTTTTATTTTTAACTTATAGTATATATTTTTACAAATTTGTTGTTTTTTGACTTTATTAGTGCGAACGCCTATGAGTCCACATATTTTATGAGTATAAAATTTGTTCTATTTAATAAATTTTGGACGATGTTATATCTCGTATTTATTATCTATATAAGTATGTGTTTTTATATAATTGTTTAAAAATAGTTAATAACAAGAAAAAGTATATTATAAGATTGTGTATATTATTAAAAAATATAAAATGTAGTATTATGAGTTATAAAAAAAGAAAAAATGAAAAATATGGAGAAAGACAAAGGGTTAGTAAGGAATATGAATTATGATAGTTTTAGCGTAATAACACGGGAGATATTTAAAATTCCAATTTTTGGCAAAGGTATGAAGAGTTTGCTAAAAACAATCGAAAACAATTGGAAAGAGGATAGAACAATATGGATAGCAACGGTTAATCCGGAGTTTGTAGTAGAAGCAGATAAAGACCCAAAATTTCGCCATATATTAAATAAAACCTGGTTAAATGTTCCGGACGGGGTAGGAATTGTGTGGGCAGTAAAGTGGAAGGGCAATAAACGGGGCGGTGTTATTGAGAGGTTTTGGAGACCGGTAAAGGAGGGATGGGCGATTTTGAGGGGAGAAAACCGGGAGATTCTGATTTCCGGGGTGGAGTTGATGGATCAATTGTGTCGGGTGGCGGAAAACTTAGGGAAAACAGTCTTTTTTTTGGGCGGATGGGAGGATAGGGCTAAAAAAACAGCTGATTTTTTTACTAATAAGTATCCGAAACTAAAGGTGGCCGGGTTTCAGGATGAAAATTTTGACTTTGGAGTTAGGGCGGACTATTTATTTGTGGCCTACGGAATGAAAAAACAAGAGGAATGGATTGAAGCTAATTTAAAGAGGCTAAAAGTAGGATTGGTGGTAGGGGTAGGGAGAAGTCTTGACTATTATAGTGGAAAATTAGCTCGGGCACCGGAAAGTTGGCGGAGACGGGGCCTGGAGTGGCTGTACTCGCTTTTTATGCAGCCAAGTAGGTGGAGACGGCAATTGAGGCTACCTCAATTTATTTGGATGGTGGTGAAAAGTCACCCAAAAACTGGATTTCCGGAACCAGATCAAGGTTGAGCTTGGATTTAGCCAGAGATTGGATGTGGTGAATGACCAAAAGATAGTCTGAGGCGGTAGCGTGGCCGAGGTTAATAATGAAATTGGCGTGTTTTTCCGACACTTGAGCATCACCGATCCGAAAACCTTTAAGTTTCAAATCCTCGTCGATGATCCGGCCAGCAGAATCGTTTGGAGGGTTTTTAAACACACAGCCAAGGGAGTTGGTGGGTTGTCGGGAAGATTTTTGGCTAATTATTTGACGGACAGTGTCAATGGATTGGTTTTTGTTTCCCAAAGAGAGCTGTAGGGTGACGGAGAGGATGATGAGGTGGGGTTTTTGTTGAAATTCAGAGAAATCGTAATCCCAACGGAGATCCTTAGAAGGCAGGTGTCGGATTTTAGATGAGTTTAGATCATAAATCTCGACTGAAATTAGAAATTTATCAAAATTGTTTTTG